>CAXHCG010000006.1:0-27522 GCA_964014905.1 uncultured Candidatus Poseidoniales archaeon
TCGGCAGCGTCAGATGTGTATAAGAGACAGATGTGGAAGAGCTCGACCGGGTGGCTTTGCCGGCCATCGATTATGCTCAGCACAATTGCGAGGTGTTGGTCATTGACGAAATTGGAAAGTTCTCAGTTGAATCGGAAGCGTTTGTCCAGGCCGTCCGGAGTGCACTGGAAGTGGACATGCCAACCTTGCTGACTTTGCACAAAAAGAGCCGCCACCCGCTCCTTCAAGACATTCGCCGACGAGACGACGGGCGCATTCTCGAAGTGACCCCCGTCAACCGGGCCTTGCTGCCCTACAAGATTCACAAGCTGATGCGTGAAACGTATTGAGCGTTGATTCAACAGCGGTTCTTTGATGTGGCCGCCTTGCTTGGACCTGCTATGCACCCCCCAAGCATCGCCGTTGAGCGACTCCTGTACGGGACGGGTGTCGGCCTGCTGCTTGGGGTCGGCTTTGGTTTGGAATCCGGACGCCCCTTCGGCTCCTCATTGCTCGGTGTGGAACTCTTCATCGGTTTGGCAGCGGCGTGTTTTGTTCTTGGATGGATGCTTGGAAATGGAACAGGGCCTCTGGCTCAATGGTTCTCTCACGAAACAGAAGAGGCCATGGCCAAGCGTGTTCGTTCTGACATTGAAGAAGTTCACCGTTCAGAAGACGTTACGGCCAAGTGGGCCGCCATGGAAGCGAAGGTGCTCACCGAAGACCTCGGTGAAGAGGCTTGAAAAAACGCATCGTAGGGTTGATGTGTGTTCACCCTGTCGTGGAGCGCAGAGGCGAGACCATGAGCGATGTCCCAGAAGGATTGTACTACACCAAAGAACACGAATGGATGCGAGTTGAAGGCGATACCGTCACCATCGGGATCACCGACCACGCCCAAGACATGTTGACCGATATCGTGTACATTGAACTCCCAGAGGAGGGGGATGAAGTTGACGACATGGGTGAATTTGCCGTTGTCGAATCCGTGAAATCTGCCTCACCAATCTTTGCCCCACTCGCAGGCACCATCACCGCCGTGAACGTTGACCTTGAAGACACGCCCGAACTCATGAACTCCTCCCCATACGAAGACGGGTGGATTGTCAAAATGACATTGAACGAACCTGAAGCTGTCTCAAATTTGATGGACGCCGCCGCCTACAAAGCGGAAATTGGCGAGTGAGGCCATGGTTGAAACCCCTGAGCTGACCCTGTACGTTGACGGGTCGTGCTTGGGCAACCAAAACGTCGACGATTCAACCCCAGCATCTTGGGGGTTGGTGGTCGTCACCGGTGATTCCGGCCTCGGCAAAGGATCGGGTGAACTGCACCACGAAGAATCCGGCTCGGTTGTCACCTCACCGGACGCTGAAGGGTTTCTTGGCGCCGAAGTCGGCTCCAACAACACGGCAGAATTGAGCGGCTTTGCCGCGGCACTTCGGTGGCTTCTCATCGAAGGAACCGATTCCTCCGCCATGATTCGTGCGGACTCGACCTACGCCGGAAACCTCGCATGTGGAGTTTGGAAAGCCAAAGCAAACCGAGAATTGGTAGCAAACGTGCAGACGCTGTGGAAGGAGGTTGCTGCCCTTCGTCCCCTTTCATGGTCGCATGTCAAGGCCCATCGGGGCCATCGTTGGAACGAACGTGCCGATCACTTGGCGTCACGACACGCCTCGGGAGAACTCCCTGAGCCTCTGACATTTTGGAAGCCCGGTCAGCGTTAACCATCAAGTCGCCGCTTCAGCCAATGCGTGAATTCCTCGCTGTAATCGGGCCTCCGCAGAGCATGATCAACTTGGGCTTTCAACCACAGCAGGGGGGCCCCCGAATCGTACCACTGTGCTTCATCAAAGACGATTCCGTGAAGGGTTCCATCGTTCATCCAGTGTTGAAGCAGAGCGATGCTTTGCAGGTCTCCGTGTGTTTCATACGAGTACGCTTGGAGGAGCTTACCCGTTTCTTTTGGAAAGACGTAACGGCCGCACAAGGCCAACCGAGAGGGGGCTTCTGCAACCGTTGGTTTCTCAACGATGTGGTTGATTCGAGGACCATCCATCGCAACGATTCCGTACTGCGAAACTGAGCCTTCATCCACCTCCATCAACCCCACCGTGGCCTGGCCGGTGCTCATGTAGGCCTCGATCAATCGCTTGGAGCAACCGGATGGTGTGAAGCCGTCGACGGGAGCGTGGGTGTCCATCATAAGCGTGTCACCGAGCATGACCAAAAACGGGCCATTCACCGCATCGAGCGCTGCTTCAATGGCGTTACCAACGCCCATAGGCTGGTGTTGCAGATGAACCTGAACTTCAACGTCGGCCACAGCATGGAACAGCGATTCGTCCAGATGTGGCCGTAAGGCGTGGAGGTCTCGTCGGTCCTCAAGAAGCGAATCAAACGATTTTGAGGGAGACGTGACGATGTGAACCCGGTCCACGCCAGCTTCTTTCGCCTCCAAGACAAGATGCGTGAGCAAGGGCACATCGACAAGGGGGAGCGATTCTTTTGAGGAAAAAGCACTTGCTGGAAACATACGCGTGCCGAGGCCCGCTGCGATCAAAACAGCGTCCCGAACCGTGTCCATGGACACCCACACAAGGCACAGGCTTTCAAGCGTGGCGTTCCAGCGGAGCATGATGGAACGGAAAGGCACCGCTGGTCTTCTCCTGGCTGGCATCGTTTTGGTGGCCCAGTCCTTCACCACCGTGGCCCCTCCTGGACCATGGGATTCCTCATCCTTCACGCGCGGTGCCATCGGCCTCGTAGGATTGGTGCTCATCTATTTGGCATGGTTCAATCACACGTTCGGGAAGATGGGGGTTGCACCAACGGTGAACCGATGGAAAACGCCGGAGACCACCTGGCTCCAAGTGGTGGTGTTTGGTCTTGCATGCCTTGTTCTCACGAGGGCCATACGATGGATGGACACTGGTGGGGTGGTCCCGGAGCCAGCTGGACTTTTGCTGGGGCTAATCGGTTTCTTAGCCTTGATGAACGGTCTGTATGTTTGGCTTATCACAAACGGACCGTTGAACGATGAAGAGGAATGAATTCACCCGTCCAATGAGCGTAGGGCATCGTCAATATCGGGGAGGCGTTCGGGTGCTTCCAGCTCTGAAACATGAACCGTGCGTTGTTCGCTGACAGGTTGCTGGCCTTTCCCGGCCAGCCATGCTTGCCAAGCATGGCTCCGTTCGGCTCGACGTAGCGTGAGTGGCTCCCAAAGTGGAGCCAAGTCTGCCTTGGCCTCGTGCAGGGCTTTGACCTGAGTGGCAAAGTGTTCTGGAGCAATTTCCTCCATTCGTATCATGAGCTCTCGCAGCCGACTGCGTACAACTTCATCGCTGTCTTTCCAAAGGTCATGAACAATACCTCGGCTGTCCATCGGGTCGTACTGGACGTACTCCCGAAGGTTGGGTACGATGTTCCTGCGAACAATCGCAAGAGGGTGTACGGCAAGTTGCTCAAGACGGTCGACCCACAGTTCCTTGTCGAGGTACCTCACGTCACCCACCGTCGCACTTGCTGCAGCGAGGACCCCTTCATCCTCAGACGACAGCATGGTGTCCAAAAACGGAAGAGCGTCCCATGTGAGTCGGCGAAAAAGACGAGTGAGAACATCGGCCATTGCACGACGGACCAACACCTCCTCGCGTTCGTGAAGACGTTGAGCGAGTTGAAGGCCAAAGTCCCGGTCGGCTTCGATGGCTTTGGCCAAACAAAGGGTCACCTTGTTGGCGACTTCTGCAACAGGGTCAGAAGCTCGCCTGAGGAGAATTTCCTTCAGTCCGAGAGGCTCGATGAGCGGCTTTCGCTCAAGAAGAAGGCGTACCCATTCGAGAAGCAAAAGCCGGCGGTCCAAGTCGCCGTCTTCCAACCGTTCGAGAAGCCAACGAGCCGCCATGACGCCATGGTCGTGAGCGACCACCGTACTGGACATGCGAGGGACCGCTGCATGGGCATTCCAGTCCATGTGTTGTGGTCCAGCGTCGGGCTGCGTGTGCCACGTACCGGGGCGCTCAGCCAGGGCAATTGATTCCACCAAATGGTAGCCTTGGTGGACGGGTTGACCGTACGGCACGGTCGCCAAGCCGTTCAACAGCGCGATGCTAAGCCACCACCGATCGGTGTTGGGTGCGTGTGGATCAAAGGCCTGCGCCAACCAATCGGTAGCGATGTGAAACAGCAACCGATGAGCGACGTCATCCATTCGTCGACGTAGCCACTTTTGATGGATTTCAAACGGGTCATCGCTCAAATTCATTCGGTGCGGAACAATGAGTTCCACCACGGTGTTGAGGTGTCGGTCAAACATGCCGCGGTCAATGTTGAGGATGCCAAGTCCTTCCTCGAACAAGCGGTGTGGGGACGTGGGCGGAATGGCGGGGAAATCGGGGTCACTCATGGGCGGCTCTGGCAGCGGCCATGCTTTCGTACCCCGCTCGAGCGCCTCGACAAGCCCCGTGGCCACGCGCTCGAACGCCGCATCAGAAATTTTTGTTCGGCTCTTGCTCACGCGGTTAACCTCCTGCTTACCGCCGAGTGCTCGGTGGGCTCAAATATCAAGTTCGATGTTAAGGTTCTGAATCAGTTCCTTGTATCGATTTCGAATGGTGACTTCCGTCACACCTGCGACTTCGGCAACTTCACGCTGCGTTCGCCGCTTTCCGCACAGCACGGAAGCGATGTAGATGATCGAGGCAGCAATGCCGGTCGGTCCCCGGCCGCTGGTCAATTCCTTTTCTTGAGCGGCCTTGATGAGTTCGTACGCCTTGGCTTCAACGTCAGCGTCAAGACCCAACCCCGAACAGAATCGAGAGATGTAGTCTTCCGGTCCTGTTGGCATGATCTTCATCTTTAATTCTCGAACCATAAATCGGTACGTTCGCCCGATTTCTTTTCGTCCCGTACGGGATGCTTGCCCAATCTCGTCGAGGGTCCTTGGCACGCCGCACTGGCGGCAAGCGGCATAGAGCGAGGCAGCGGCGACACCTTCGATGGACCGACCGCGGATCAATCGCTTGTCCACGGCTTTCTTGTAGTTCACAGCCGCTGCTTCACGCACCGACTTGGGAAGTTCCAAACGGCTGGCCATTCGGTCAAGTTCGGCGAGGGCCATGGCGAGATTGCGCTCCGTAGCGTTGCTCACGCGGCTCCGCTTCTGCCACTTTCGCATTCGGTAAAATTGAGAGCGGTATCGAGAATTGATGGTCTTCCCGGAGTAATCCTTGTTCTGCCAGTCGATGTCCGTGGACAATCCCTTGTCGTGAAGCATCACGGTCATGGGAGCACCGGTTCGAGCGCGCTGGTCGCCTTGCTCGGGTGAAAAGACACGCCATTCCGCCCCCTGGTCGATGACGTTGTCCTCCAACACCAACCCGCAGTCGTCGCAGACGACTTCCCCACGGGTCTCATCTCTGGAGAGCGATCGGCTTGCGCATTCAGGGCATTTGACAATATCTTCAACTTGCTGCTCATCCATAGTAATCCCACACGTGTTCACATCGATGTGCGAACCTATTTAACCCCTTTTGGAATTGGTATTTATACTTGATGGTTCGATTGAACGCCCTCCTCTCCGAAGTGTCTGTGCGAATAAAAAAAATCAACCCCCGAACCGATTATGAATGGTTGGCCCCTGAACGGAGTTGAGGGGGGGACATGGGGAACACCAAACCGCCGGAGCACATCACGCTCACCCCGGGAAAGCGTGTGCTCTTCCTCACCAAAGATTTGGAACTCATCAAGCAGCAACTCTACGACGGTTTGAATTTGCAGATGAAGGACCTGACCGTTGATGACCTTCTTGACGACATCAACACCGACGTGATGACGCCCGCATGGGTCTGTTTTGATCACGACCCGGCTGAAATTGCGAAAAATGCGTATGCGGGCCTTATGCACAACGGCCTTCGCGTGTTCCGAGAAAACGCCCTCAAAGATGGGAATTTCGAAGTGATTGTCTCTGGGCAGCGAAAAGGCACCGGTTCCAGCAGAGAAACGGCCGCTCAATGCGAGCGTTGGGCAGGCATCGGTATCGTCATCGCTGCGTCCTTCGCACCCATTCACGAACGAAACAACATCAACCTCGGCCAGCTGATGGGCACGCATTCGATGCTTGAACGGCTCCAAAACGGGTCGTCCATTCCACTGAAAGAATTCACTGGCCAGTACGATCCGGTCACCCAACTTATCGTTGAGTACGGTGGCCTGTTTCCCTTTGCTAAAGCGCTAAAGGCGGGCGAACTTCATCTTGAACCACTCAACACTCCTCAGCAACCAATGACCATGGCTGAGCACATCATCAGCCGAAACCTGGTCGGGCAGCCTGACGGGCAATGCGTCAAGCCTAGCGACCCTGTCATCGCTCAGGTACAAGGCGGCTATTCCCATGAATTCACAACCGCTCAGGTTCACACGTTCCTGCAAGAAGAGTACGGAACGGATTACGCGCTTCCCAACCCCGGCAAGTTTGCTGTGTTTGAGGACCACCTGCTCTACGCCCAACACAACCCCAAGTTTGTTCCTTTCATGCACAAAGTGCAGACCCTTCGAGACTTGCAGGTCGGTTTCCAGCAGCACACGGGGGTTCGGGATTATTCTGCCGTGGACGGCGTTTCACCCGGTATTTGTCACCAAGTTGCCCGGGAGGAGTTCATAGAGATTGGAGATTTCATCCAAGCCACCGATTCCCATACCTGCATGGGCGGCGCTTCAAACGCCTTGACGTGGGGCGTAGGAGCCACCGAATACGCCAATTTGGTCAGCGCTGGCTTTACGTTCGTCAAAGTTCCCGAATCCATTCGATTTGAGCTCGTTGGAAACTTGCACCACGGCTGCACCGCGAAGGACGTCATTCTCGCCATTTTGGCCGACCATGCACGCGAGGAGTTGACGCTGAATCGCAGCATGGAATTCGGCGGGCCCGGCCTCACCTCTCTTTCCATTGACGAACGGGCAACGCTCTGCAACATGGCCACGGAATGCTCGGGACGAACCGGCATTTGCGAAGCCGATGATGCGCTGATGGAATGGATGCTCAAAGCACAGCCACACCTCAACGAGGCCGAGCAGCGCGCTCGCATGGTCGCGCCGGACGAAGGCGCACACTACGACGGGGGCGTTCACGTCATCGATCTCTCATCCATCGTCCCCATGGTCGCCCATCCAGGGAACCCGGACAAAGGCATCCCAAGCGACCCAACCAATGGAGCCAACATCGTGGACATCGGAACGGTGGCCGTTGACATCGCCTATGGCGGCTCGTGCACGGCCGGAAAAGAAGACGATATTGCGTACTATGCCGAGGTATGTCTGGCCGCTAAGGAGGCTGGACTGACCGTCAAAGAGGGCGTAGAGTTCTACATTCAGTACGGCTCCGGCGTCGTCAAAGCACTCGCAGAGCGCATGGGTTGGCACGACTTGTTCCTTGAAGTCGGTGTGAAACTCATCGACCCGGGATGCGGGGCGTGCATCGGTGCTGGGCCAGGCGTGTCCATCTTGCCCGACCAGGTCACTGTTTCAGCCATCAACCGTAATTTCCAGGGGCGGAGCGGCCCCGGCAAACTCTACCTTGCCAGCCCCTTGACCGTGGCTGCGTCGGCCTTCACCGGCCACATCAGCATCTGGAATCCGGAATTGTTTGCTTAGCGGATTTCCATTCTGTGTCCGCTTTTTGCCCTTGTTCATCCCGGTTCGCCTGTGGAGGTTATAACCCCTCAAATGACGGGGTAAACATCTGTCGGCCCGACGTCAATTGACGGAGGAGGACCGAGGGAGGTGAACGCCCATGGCAGGCACAGCAGAACGCATGGCAAAAAATCAGAAGCAGGTTGCAATTTCAGAATTCTTTGAGAAAAACAAGCACTTCCTCGGATTTGATTCCCTCACCCGCTCCCTCATCACGGCCGTCAAAGAAGCGGTTGACAACTCCCTTGACGCGTGCGAAGAGGCGCGCATCCTCCCTGAAATCCGTGTGCAAATCGACAAAATCGATGACAAAAAGAACATCATTGAACTCAAGTCGGAAGACAACGGCCCGGGTATACCAAAACGAAGCATTGAGAAGGTGTTCGGGCAATTGTTGTTCGGTTCACGGTTTCACGCCATCCGTCAGTCTCGTGGACAGCAAGGCATCGGCATTACCGGGGTGGTCATGTACAGCCAATTGACGACGGGTCGGAAAACCCATGTGCGATCAAAGATCGCAACAGAAACCTCAGCGGCCATCGTTGATATCGGCCTTGACACGCGCAAAAACAAAGCCACGAAGACCAACGAAGGGCGCGAGTTGTGGGAGCGACCCGACGGCACGCTCAAGGAACACGGGTTGGAAATCACCTGCAGGATGAAGGCCAAGTATCAACGAGGACGGCAGAGCGTTTACCAGTACCTGCGGATGACGAGCATTGTCAACCCACACGCCGACATCACGTTCGTCGACCCAGACGGCGATGTCCACCATTGGCCGAGGGTCACAGAACGACTCCCCCGCAAGGTGGAAAGCATCAAACCTCACCCGCATGGAATTCATCTCGGAACCCTGCAACGAATGTGTACAGAGTCAACGGACAGCAGGATGACCTCGTTCCTGTACAAGAATTTCAGCGGCGTTTCCTCTCGAGCGGCAAAACAACTGCTGGAGGCCGCAGGCGTCTTGGAAAAAGCGAAACCCAAGTTGATGAAACCCGACCAGATTCGGGCGCTCATTGAGGCGTTTCAAGGCGAACGCCTGCTGAACGGCAAGGCGGTCAAATTGCTCAATCCCCCAACGAACTGTTTGTCGCCCATTGAGGAATTGTTGATCAAAAAGGGGCTTTCAAAAACCATCGATTCACGCTTTGTGACCACGATGACGCGGTCGCCAACGGTTTCTCAAGGCAACCCGTACCAGGTGGAAGTCGGCCTCATCTTTGGAGACGGCATGGCGGCCGACAAACCCGTTGAGGTTCTGCGTTTTGCCAACCGAGTCCCGCTGATGTACCAGCAAGGGGGGTGCTTGCTAACGAAGGCGATTGAATCGGTCGACTGGCGCCAATACGGGATGGATCAAGCCGGTGGAAGGGGCGTCCCAAAGGGCCCCGCAGCCATTCTTGTCCACCTGGCCAGCACGAACGTGCAATTCACGTCGGAAGCCAAGGAGGCACTTGCGGAAAACGGAGAAGTGATGGACGAAGTTCGCAAAGCCATGTTGGAAATGGGCCGTGGCCTCCGCAAGCACCTTGAGAAAAAGAAGAAAATGGTGAAGGTCCAAGAAAAGTTCGAGTTGGTCAACGACATCATTCCAGCCATCGCTGAGAAATCAGCGGCTATTTTGCAGCGACCGGTTCCCGATTTAGCCGGCTCGATCACGAGAATCATGGGGGCGGTCATAGCAGAGAGCACCACCGCTTGGAACAAAGAGACCAAAATGACGGACGTCGCCATCAAGCTGTTCAACTACACCTCGCGTGCCCGGGCCTACACCCTGCTCGCATCGTGGCCTGAAAGCGCAGGAGCGAGCATGGAACACAACGCAACGGGTGGCCGCAAAGAGGCCACGGGAGTGTGGGCGTGGAAACTTGAGACCCTCGAACCCGGTGAAACGTACACCATCACCTATTCCCTCAAAGGGCTGGAAAAAGGCGATTGGACGGAAACTGACGTCTTCTACCGTGGAAGTCAAGATGTCATTGGGGCCTCAAAAATGGATGAAAAACTTCTGGAAGAAATTCGTCGCCAAGAAGCCAGGGCGCAAGGCGATGGCGATGATGCGGGTGCTGAAGAAGCGGTTCTGCACGAAGAGGCAAACGAGAGCAAGGCTGCATCATCAGTCGCCGATGACCAACCCAAACCTTCTGGCCAACAAACCCTCATGGGATTCGGGAGTGATGAATGATGTCGGCCAGCCATACACCCGAAGAAACCAAAGCTGCCCTCCACGATGTGGTCACGGAAATGTACGATAAAATCGTGAAGGGTGAGCCACCAACCATGACGCTCCCTGTCCGGACCAAGAACAACATCGGCTTCGACAAAACGCTGGGAGTTTACAAGTACGGGAAAAAGCGGTCTGTCAGGGACGCAACAAGTTTAGGCTCCGCCAAGCAATTGCTGCGTGCGCTTCACGTGGTGGAGTTCATCGAAGAAATGATCAACACAAACAAGTCGTCCACCCTCAGAGAGATGTACTACATCTCAGAGAGTTGGGGCCTTGGAAAGTTTTCTTCGCAGAACGAATCCAATAACCTCGCAGAAGATTTGGAAGTGGTGACCAAATGCATGCGTGAAGATTTCAAACTACGGCCAGAAGAAGACGGCGCCCGCATGATTGGAAACGTCACGCTACGGGAACGGAACCGACGTGGGGAATGGATGCGAATTAACGCCCGAGACGATGTGGGTGATTCCGGATACGGCGTCCCTTACAATGTTGAAGAAGAGAAAATCGAGTTGCTTGAACACGACGTGAAGTTCATCATGGCCATTGAGACCGGTGGTATGTTTGACCGGCTCATCGAAAACGGTTTCGATGAAGCATACAATTGCGCTCTTGTCCACCTCAAAGGCCAGCCTGCTCGTTCAACACGCCGCATCTTGAAACGAATGAGCGAGGAATGGGATCTGCCAGTCGTGGTGTTCCTTGACGGCGACCCGTGGTCGTTCCGTATCTTTGCATCAATCGCCTACGGTGCCATCAAGACGGCGCATATTTCAGAATACTTGGCCACACCCACCGCAACGTACCTCGGCATCACGTCGGACGACATTGAAGCGTACGACCTCCCGAGCGATGACTTGTCCTCGAGGGACGTTGACGCCTTGAAAGCTGAGCTTTCCGACCCGCGATTCGCTGACGCTTGGTGGCAGGACCAGATCAACATGATGCTTGAACTTGGCAAAAAGGCAGAACAGCAATCCCTCGCTAAGTACGGATTGGATTTCGTCACCGACACCTATCTTCCAGAAAAATTGGACGATTTGGGCCTTGCTTGATTCCATCAGCGAGCCTTATGGAGGAAGAGGGTCTGGTTAGCAATGATGCAAGCACCGGAGCCGGCGAAACGGTCCCCTTGGGGCCTAAGACTTGCTGTGGCTGGAGCACTCATGCTGCTCTTCGGTGGCATCATGATGGTCAGCCAATCGGAAACAGTCAGTTCAACGATGGACCCGAGAGAACAGCACCACGACGAGCCATACGTTGGAGAAGGCACCTTCCCAACCGGCGAGCTCACCGACACGTGTTACCGATTTTACCAACTCGCTGACGATCCGGAAATGACGGTTCAGCTCTACCGGGTCGAGGGTTCATCAGCGGTTGGCGATGCCCTTGAAGAGAGCACATGCATGCTCGACTGGCAGGTGATAGCGGCGGACGGAAAAGAGTTCACTGAACGAGCCTCGTGGGAACTCAACGGGAGCAACAAATACGCGTTGGTCATTGCATGCGAAGAAGGATGTGAAGACACCACTGGATGGCTAATTTCCGTCGACGCCATTCAATCAGGACTGTTGTCTTCCACATGGTTAATCGTTGGTGGTGCCATGTGCTGCTTGGGCATATTTACGACCCCCGTGGCGGTGATTATCTACTTTGCATCCAAACCGAGCAAAGCCCCCCGCGTCATGATGGTGGGGCCCGAAGGTCAACTCATCCCAGTGACCGATGTCAATCCTGACCACCCCACACTGTTTACGCAGGCTTCGAACGAACCTGTGCAGCAACCGACCGTGGCCCCTCCATTTGCCGATACTGCTGAGCATCAACCCTCGGAGGAATTCGTCGATGGCCTCGGCGACGTCGCCGCAGGGACCCTGTTAACCACTGAGCAGGTCTATGCCCTGATGCGCGGTGACGTTGAAGGTGCTCAAGACCACGCCAAAACGAGCCGGTACCAAGCAACAACCGCAGAAGACACCATCCAAGACGCCGCCAACGCCGCTGCCATCGCCTCATGGGATGAAGGCGTACCGCTGGCTGAGCCCAAACCGGTCCAACCAAAGACAAGCGCACCCAAGCGTACATCGGACTCTTCTCAGTCCGCAAAAAGCAACGACATGTGGAAGGATTGGGACGAGCAATAGGTCAGCGGTGTGTTCATAGAGGAGGGGGCACTACCCAACCTCGAGTTGAGAAGCATGAGCGACATCGACCGTGCCCTGTACCTGCTGCAAAACAAAGTTCGGCGACAAATCTTGGAACGTCTGGCCAGAGAGCCGCACTACCCCATGCAACTGTCTGAATTGATTGGCGTCAGTCAACCCGCTGTGGTCAAGCACCTCAAGGAACTTGAAAAGGGTGGAATGGTTTCCAAAAACAAGGTCCCTTCAGAAAAAGGTGGGCCTCCAAGAACCATATATGCCGTTGAACGGGCCATGTCCATTCACGTTGATATCGGCCCCGATCTGTACCGTTGCGAGCAACGGAAACTCCCTGCCGGTGGACCAATGCGGCTGTCAACCAACCTGCCACCTGCCTCGATGTACGTCGCTGAATCGTTGAGCGGGCGGAAAAAAATCGCCGTCGCCGAGGGGCTTGCCCACATGCGAACGCTCGCTTCGGTGCTTGAGGAATTGGACGCACAGCGCGATGCGCTCATCTCGCTTCACCAACACGTACGTCAGCGCGTGTCCGCTGCTGTTGAAACGGACTTTGATTCCTATGAGGAGCGCAGCATCATCCAAACCATGGTTGAAGCGACGGGGGACCGCCTTGACCTTACCGCGCTTATTCAACAAGAACTGGTGGGACAGGCCAACGTTGGCGAGGTCATCAACACGCTGCGCTCCAGGTTGGAAAAGCAGATCGCAAGGAGGTCAGGCCAAGTCATTGCTGCTCCGCTTGACACGGAGCTCCGCTGGTACCTCGGTCCGAAATCGAACTGAATCAATGAAGGCGGTCAGCCTTCAAGTTCATCTGCAAGAACAGAGACAAGCGACGACTGTTCAGCCAGCCGCTTGTTCACTTCTTCTCGGCGTCCCTTACCGACCAAGTACACAACACCCAAGAGCGCAATGGTCAGAACAATGACGGCAAACGGAAGTGCGGTCTTTCCTACAACCTCGCGTGCAAGGTCAATGATCGGGCTGTTGGACTCAAGTTCCTGAGGAATCGCTCTGACGTTGTCTTGTTCGTCCGATTCAACAATCTCGTTCATCGGATCGACAACGACGTAGACGCCTTTGCTTCCGGCTGAAACAGGATAGAGCAGGTAGAGTTCAATCTCCTTGGCGTCTTCGGTGTCGTCCGGAGCAAGCAGTGCACCAACGACCTGCCGCATGACGACGCGGTCCTCTTCACAGCCATTGTCACGGATTTCCTTCATGGTGTCTGCATCGTTTGCGTCATCGTACTCGCACAGAACAATTTCAATGTCGGTAGCGTGAACGTTTCCGGTGTTTTGCAGGATAATGCCGATTGGAATCGTTGAGTCAACTTCACCCGAGATGGACGGTGGCATGATGATTTCCTTGATCTCAAGGTTCGGTGCTCGCAAACGGAGCGTAACAATGAATTCGTTGGTGTCAAGGTTTTCGCCATCCCATGCCGGTGAATCGTCATGGTCGCCATCGTTCTCCATGTCGCCAAACATGGAAACGACCTTGAGGCCAATGCTCCGTGTATCGAGCTTGGCATCGGTGCCAATCTTCACGGCAGCGACGGTCGTGATGGTTTCGTACGGTGCCATTTCAGGAAGACGCCATTCATCAAGGTCTTCAAGGTAGATACAGGCGTCCTCAGGATAGGACGAAGCGGTAGACTGCATGGTCATGCAGGACTCTTCGATAACAAGGTCAGCACTGAGTTGGCGCATGATGAACCAATCCACGTCCCATGTGCTCAAGACGTTCATTCCGGGCAGTTCGTTCCACAGGAGTGCATCGCCATCGCGTTGAGCCGTGTGGTTGTTCAGGGTTGGAACGTCAGCAACGTTTCCATTGTTGGTGACGTTGAACGTGAAGCGGACAACTCGTCCAGGGGCCGAAGTTTTCACGGCGTTGTCAACGGTTGGGTCCATCGAAATTTGCATGTCATGGAATTCGTCCACGGTGACAGCCAACACGATGGTGTCTCGTATCCGTGTCTCACGGCCGCTGTCATCGGGATACACTTCCTCTGAGAAAGCTTGCAGGACAACGGTGTACTGACCCGCAGGCACTCGATTGGGGACGTTCATTTCCACATCAAACGCCTGGTATGTATCAGGAGAAAGTTCCTGAAGGGTCTCACGTGGAATATCAATGTCCCAGATAACGTCAACCCCGAAGGCATCGGTCACTCGAGCGAGACGGAAGTCAAAGCGGTCGGGTCCATTCCCTTCGTTGGTGACCGTCATTGGCAGTGAGATCTTGTCGCCAGGATTCACGTTCATCGTTTCGCCAATCGCTGGGTCAATACCAGCGTCAAGGTCGAAAACGTGTTCAACGTTGGTTGAAAGAATGGCCGAGTCTGAGATTCGGGGATATCCATCCAAGTAACCCTTCAAGGTCACTGCTGGACCGAGTCCAGCGGTGGCGTTATGAGGAGCGCAGACATGAACAGTTATTCGCTTCGTGATCTTTTCTGCATTTCCCGGGATGGTCCAAGCGATCGGGTCGCCCAAGCCATCGCCTGCATCAGCTGATCCAGTCGCGTTTGCGAAATCAACGATTACAAGCCAGTTCTCCACACGCCATGCGTCCATCGCAACACCGTCTGGTTTGACATCGGGTGCACCGGGTGTGGCAAAGACCAGTTCACCGCTGTCAAAGTTCTTCGTGACGTTGATGTTGTAGGAAGCGCAATCCCCTGGCTTGACCTGATCGGAACGGTCGTCGACAGCAAAGACGATGTTGCCGGTTGAGCGAATTGAAACGAACACGCCGAGTTCAAGGATGTCGTAGGTTCCCTTCTCAACGGACTTGATCGGTTCACCTTCTGACCAGCCCTTCACGTAGATAACGAACGCTCCAGGATCTTCCGTTGTCGGCACGAAGACCTCAAGGTTCTTTGTAACCGATTGCCCAGGATCCAATTCAACACGAATGGGGAAGTTGACTTGCCAACCGAACGGCAGCAACCATTCCTGTTGCCCTTCGAGGCTGTTGGGGTCCCAGAAGACGAAAGCGTCGTGAACGTTACCCGTGTTGGTAATGGTGATTGAGAAGATGGCTGTATCGCCCTGTTCAATGTCCGCCATGCTGTGGGACGTGTCGAGGTTGATGCCGTGAACAACGTCCATCAGTGTCAGGGTAATCAAATCGTTCTGGATGGCAGGATCTTTGTACGACTGTGCCGTTACGCGTATTTCTGCCAGTTCGTCCCCATTGGCCTGGTAGATGGACGGGGCTTGAACTCGCATGTAAAAGCGAACATCTTCGCCGCCCTCAAGGAAAATTGGGGTGTCTGGGAAGATGCTCGAGTGGTTCGAAGCGAAGTAGAGATTCGCCGTCCAGTTCAATGGAACACCCGAGATGTTGAGCCCGTAGGTATCAGCAACCAAGTCCTTTGGACCGGGCGTTGAATTGTTCATCGTCATGTTGTAGATGGTCTGCTGGCCGGGTTCGATGACGTGATAGAAGGTTTCGCCCTCGTCAAATTCAACGTCAACCTGACCCGTTAGGACGTGGGAATAACAAATCGTGAACCGGTTGTTGTTACCGTCATCACCGCATTTGTTTGTATCCGACCACGCAATATGTGCGCCACTGCCAAGGTCGTTTGAGAAAGCGGGAGGCATGCCGATGGCTGGCTGACGTCCGCTGTTTGGTCCAAGTTTGTTTGAATTCCACGACGTTACCGGAACGACTTCCCACGGGTCGAGTGCCGTCATGCCGTCGCCGGTAAGATCGGTTTGATTCAGTCGAACGTAGACGACTTCTTCGTTGGCCGAGAGGTTGCCTGAATCAACCCATGCAATGTGAACGTTGTTTTGGTCATCGGTGAGCAGGGCAGGGAACACGGAGTTTCCGGCGTACGGGGAAGCGGGTGGTAGGCCACCGTTGCCTTCTACGTTGGAAATCGGTGTGTCGTTGATCTTCTTGATGGCGTAGGTGGACAGGCCTTCTTCAGCGCCGTCCCAAGCACCTGCTCCTTGAAGACGGAGTTTGGTGTAGTACACTTCGTAGTTGACGTCCTTTTCGAATCCATAGTCGCGCCCGTCCATCCAAGCAATGTGCGTGTTTCCTTGCATGTCAACACCAATCGAAGGGTGGAAGGAGTAAGCGTCGTCGATGGTGACACGTGTGTCGTTCACCACAACCAGGTGGCCGTCGGCTCCTGCACCGGTATCTTCGGCGTAGGTGCCTCCTTGGGAGGAGTGACCGGGAAGTCCTGGAGTAAAGGTTGGGTCGTTGTTCATCTTGGCGTACGGGTCAAGAATGGACATGTAGATTTCACGGGAATTGTTGGTGGAGATGTACACCATTGCTTCGACGAGGAGGGCCATCTGGTTGGTTCCGGACCCAGAGGGGAATTCGTAAGCTTGGCCGCCAGCGTCGGTGTTGGCGAGGGTGTTGCCCGGGCAGTTTCGAGTCTGTGTGGACACGATGCCGTTAGGGCATTGCACGAGGTCCATGAAGTGGGACTGGATGTTGCCAGCACCGCCGTAGCCTTGTCCGTACAGACCAACGGGGACGACGCCTGCGAGGAGGCAGTTGTCGTGCGCCTCTTGGATGGCGGCTTTGTCGTCAGCTTGCTGAGACGGGTCGCCGTCCTTGGGTCCTTCATCGGAAACGGGAATCACGATCTTCGTCGCGTTCGGGTTCCATCGGTGGTCGGACTGAGTCGGGGGGTTGCCTGGAACGTTGCCGGCAGCATCCTTCCAGGACAAGCAAGCCCAGTTTGAGCCAGGGCCCCAATCCTCACCGGAGTATCCGGAGTAGGTGTTCCCGTTGTAGATGGTCCCCGGGAGTTTGCGAATACCACCGGAATCGTCGCCTGGGGTTTGCCCGAGCGGAGTGGTTCGTGGACCTGCGTTCTGGTTGTACCCCTGACAGTTGCCTGAACTGGCGGCGCCAGGAAGCGTGTTTCCGAGGCCGTAGATGGTCTCAAAGACCGTCATGTTACCTTCTTCGAGCATGGGTTTGATGCCTTGGAAATAAGGGCCACTTGCGAAGTTCCCGCCGTAGATGACCGTGCAGATGTCGGCCCATTCAGAATACATCGAACCGGACGTGTCAACAATAAAGGCCAATTCGACCTTGCCGCCTCGCGTGTCGTCCCAAGCGATTTGGACATAATCGTTGGCGTCAACGACGACGTCTGGGTGGCCCTTGTGTCCAATGATGGGGGTGAGAAGGGTGTCATCAAAGAGCGTGACAACAGCACCAGAGCCAATGTCTGGCTGAATCATGGAGTAGTAGATTTGCGGTTGGTTGAAGAAACGCCCCAACTCATCGTAGTTGTCTTGCCAAACGATGTGAACGTTGTTTTGGCTGTCAATATCGAGGGAGGGCCAGTCGCGATTTTGGGACCGGCGGGAGATGATGGTGTCGTCGATGGCCGTGATGGTCCCGTCGTCGGACGCCATGCCGTCCATTGGAGCAGCCCACGGAGAGAGGGCCGTGTACATGATGGCGTGTTGACCGGCTTTGTCCGCCCACACGACGTGGATGCGGTCGTACTCATCGACGGCGAGATCGGGGTGCCAAATCTTGTGAAGTCCTGAATTGGTAATTTGAGTCGCATCGATGAGCGTCTCGCCTCGTGGAGACATCATAGAGTAGTAGAGGTGGAGGTTGTTTCGGGTCCAAACAACGTGAACGTTACCGGAACTGTCCGAGCCAACCGCTGCCTGCGCATCGGAGGAGGTACCGCCATCCACGATTTGGACCGCTTCGGTGATAACGACGGTGGTCGCGCTCACGGAAACGGAGGCGATCAACAAGGATGACATCACGGAAAGAACCATGATTGACGCTAGGCTGATGGATTTGATTTTTTGACGCATAGGTATACCTCGGACTTCTACGCTTTCTCGTGCATCTAATCATACTTAACCGCGTCCCCTATCGGTCATGTTTCAGGCGTGTGCGGATGAACCGCTAAGGAGAGGACGTCTCTTTAGAAAAGAGCCGGTTTTCCTTGTTTCAGGCCCATTCGCTCGGGTCGAAACCTGAGCCGAATGACATCTTCTCATCAAACTCAATTTCAGCGGTTGGACGCGGCTCTTCGGGCAGGGGCCCGCCGTTGCTGTTGGGCTTGGATTTAGCCCAATCGTCAACCGGCCCAGACTTGCCCACTCCAGGCCCGTACGAGTACTTTATTTCGTGAATCAAAGCGAGTTTAGCGAGCCAGAGTCGGCGCAGACTGTTCATGAATTCGTGCTTTGTGAGGCCGTCAAACCATATCGGGAGGCTCACGTTGAACGCTTGAAGTGGACCGGGTTTCTTTTCGCCTTCGTGACCCATATGAATCACCCAATCAACGCCCGTTCGAATCAAATGCAATCGGCTTTCGTGAATCCACTCAGACCAATCGCTGTCTTTGTCGTTCATGTGATCCTTCATCTCCTTCTGCTGGCCTTCATCCACCCGAGTCATGCTTGAAACGGCAACCAAATCTCTGCCCTTGGGAACAACGATGGCGAACATGTGCCCTTGCTTACCGCTGGGATAGCGAACAAGGAAGTGAGCATGGGCTCTAGGGTCTTTTTGCGCCTTGGCTGAGAGCCGTTCATCTACTAGCCATTTTTTGAGCAGGTCGACGGTCTCATCGGGCGTCATGTTCTACCCGATAATCTCCTCCCGTTTGAATGCAACCATTACGAGGTTATTTCTTCAAGCAGGCGCTTCAGTCGCGCTTTTCTCTCACCTGGAAACCGCATACGAACCCATGCGTTTCTGGTGTCGACCCAAGCGTCCCACGCCAGAGCAAAGGATTTGCCACTCATCCAAAAGATTGGGAAACAAAAGAAATAGACGGCAAGAAGGCCGAACGCCGGTGAAGCGCCGCCGAATTCGAGCCAAGAATCGTTCCATTGCATTGTTGAAGCGATCCATTTCCGAGCAAACCAAGTTACCGCTGTCCAAAACCCAGCGACCACAGGCCAAACAAGGAGGGAACCGAAGAAGGCCGCAAGGAATTGGTAGCTGGTTCGTGCGTCCAAACCCTCATCGGTAGAATCACCCAAAATTCGGCCGATGGCGACCTGAAACCCGAGCGACGTGATGGCGAACGGCAAGAGGGCGAGGAAGAACAGCATCGATAGCACCGACGACGGTAGGCGAGTCCAGTTGGCCTTGCGGAGTACCCGGCCTTGGGGGCCGAGATGCCTGCCGTCCAAACCGTGCGCTTCCAGCAGTTCAGCTGCTTCCGAAGCCCGGTCAAAGTTCTCGCCAGCCAGGGCTTTCGGAGGGAATGCGCTATCACTCCCCCGCTGAGCATAACGAATTTCACGTGCAGCCAACACCTCGCTCTGCCAAGAAGAAAGGCGTTTTCCATCGTTTCTCGCCCGGACGTGGGCCATGAGGTGCAAGGCCCGATGCTCTTTCCACGTGGCTGCGTTGGGTGTCATGGATGGAAGGATGCCTTTCAGTTCATCGCGCACCCGATGCACGGTCGCCTCAGGTGGCTCAGTCCAGCCGCCCTGCCGGACGGCCTCGACCATTTCAGCGGGAATCATTTCATCCGACAATTGGAGCGGTTTTCCAAATTCAATAAATTGGTCCGTTCGGAAGAGGTCGCGACGGCGGTAGTGCAATCCAACGGGAACCAAATGGGGGAGAGGGAGCCCTTTGGCTTTGGCCAAAGCAGCAGCGGCAAGAACCGTGCGAAACGGCCCGGTCTTGAACCGAATCATGTGAGCTTCACTGTGGCTTGTACCCTCTGGGAACAGGACGCACCCAAAACCGTGAGCGATGCCGTTGGAAAGGGCCAGAAGTGAACGGCCGTTGAGGTGCAAAGCTTCCTCCTCTGTGCACCCTCCACGCAGGAGTTCGGCTTTTCGGACCACGGGTTGAACGGCCAAACGTCGCGTCCACCAACCGAGAAGGGGGCGTGTTACCAAATCATGTCGAGCGCCGACGACGAATTCTTTCGGGTGGTGGAGAAAAATGGCGAGGGGGTCCATGAGGCCGTTTGTGTGCCAACCGCAGCACATTGCGCCGGCACCTTCGACAGAGAGGGGGGTAGACTGGGAAGTCGATGTGGTTCGGAATTGAACGCTTGAAACCCTTCTGCACATCCAAAACGCAATTTTCGTCCACAGATAAGAGCCGGGGACTGAGGTGTCGTACGTTGGGAGCGGTGTGGCCAACAACTTCTCGATCTTCATGTTTTTTGCCGATGCTGAAAGAATGGGGAGAGCCTCGCCGTTGTGCATCATTTCTTCTTCTTCAGTGACGATGGTGGCCATCATTTCACCTCCCCAAGTTTGGATGAGAGAAGTTCAAGCGCCCCGTGGTTTGGCTCACCTCCACCTGCCTCGGGCCACATGGCCATCAGCGTACCCCCGCCATCTCCAGGGGTTCGAGGCAGGACATGGGCGTGGACGTGCGGGACTTCTTGTCCTGCAAGAGGCCCGTCGTGGATGCACACCGTGAAGTCCGTTGTTGAAAAATGCTGACCGAGACGACGTTGAACTTCAGCAACGCCGTCCATTAACGCTGCCCGTTCATGTGCCTGCAAATCGATCAGCCGTTGGACCGGACGGACGGGAATCACCAAGGTATGGCCTTCCCGACGTGGGAAGATGTCAAGGAAAGCGTACCAGCCTTCGCCACGAGCAACGGAGTGAGACGGTATTTCTCCCGACAAGATCCTCTCGAAGAGCGTGGTCATGCTCCTCCCTGTGGGGCTGATGTCCTTTTTCATTGTGGAGGAAGAACCCAGTGCCCGCCTGCTCCTTTCTTGATGGCCAGGGTTCCAAGGGTTCCCTCGCGGTCAACCGTGATGTGATGCAGGAAATCGTCGTTGGATTCCGTAAAATCCTCGCGTTGGAAAACCCCTCTGGATTCTTCACGGGCCAACCCGCTCTGCACCGAGGCTGTCACCATCCGAACGGCGGCCTGCGTACGAAGAACTTCAAGGAGATTGGTGTTGGCGATAAGGGAAGTTTGGTCGAGGTGCAAGGATTCGGCTGCAATGGAAGCTTGCTCAAGTTTGCCATGGAGTCGATTCATGCTGTCTGCCGAAAGTGAAGACGAAGAGGCGAGGGCGGTTTGGAGGTTTGCCATGACCGTTCCACATCGCATAACATGGGTTTCATCGCCGGTCTCCATCATCGCTGAGATGTCGCTTTCTGCTTCGGTGAGCGCAGACTCGAGACCGTTGAACGTGCTAAATTTCCGACCTGAAGCCCATTCTCCAGCATGGATTCCAGCCGCCGTCCCGGAATCAATGGCGTCAAGGAGCCGATTGCCGCTGAGTGGTGCGGCTCCATGGAAGCCTGTGCAGGCTGCTTCGCCTGCGGCGTAGAGGCCGGTGAACCAGCGCGACCATGTGCCGACAACGCAACGCCCATGCCCATCAACCGGCAATCCGCCGAGGGTGTGGCCTACGGTTGGTTGGAGAGGGACCGTTTGGCGGTTCATGTCAATGCCCGTGCGCTGTTGGACAAGGCGGAACAGCGAAGCCCACCAGGTGCTGCTTTGGCCCAAATCACGGGCGTCGAGAACCGGTTGGACTGCTGCGTGTAAGGCCTGAGTGATTTCGTGCGAGGATTGATCGGCGATCTCGATGGGAGCCCCTGATGCTTCGTGAAGGAGAGCCCCATCCAAGAGAAGTCCGGTTGGAAGGAACACGTTCGTGCCCTTGATGGTTAAGGGGTGGTGAGCCATGAATTCCATGTCTCGCAGAGCCACACCAGCACGGAATGCCATGTCCATGCCAAGGCCGACTACGCCGGAGGAATAAGCCCCTTCAAAGCCCTCATCTGCGATGATTAAGGCCTTGCATTGCAAACCAATGATTCGGCCGTTCACCATGTCAAGGGCGATGAGGCCTTCGACCGATTGATCGGTGTGAACCAACGTCAGAGGAAGTTGGTCGCCGCGGCGAATAACGCCGTGACGCATGCACTGTTCCTCTCCAACTTGCTGGATGCCGAGAGCCGTAGCGCTGCCAGCATCAACCGTTCGAGGCTGTTGATGGCCAGCACCTTTTCGCACCATGGGAAGTCCTTGCTGATCTCGGCGGAAGTTCACGCCACGGCGTTCCATAAGGTCGACTTGCTTAATGGCCCCCGCTGTCCTTTCGGCAACGATGTCTTGGTCGCAAAGAAATGCTCCGCAACGAATCGTGTCTTCTCGATGGCTGCGGTTGTTGGATTCTTGCAACGAGGCGGAGATTCCCTCAAGGGCAGCCATGCCGGGATTCCCGAGACCTGTAGCGGACATCATCAAGGTGCTCGACCCGGACTTGGCTGCCTGAGCCGCAGCGTGCAATGCTGCGGGCCCGTCACCAAGAACAATCACGTCCCATGCTTCCATTCAAATCTCCCCCGACTCCGCCCAAGCGGAGCACCGCCATAAGGTGCGCGCTTCCTCCACAAGCGCTGAAGCCCCCGTAAACGCCGTCATGCGCTGGTTTCAGACCTTCGGGAGGGGCAATGTAGCCCAGTTGCGAGCTCGCTCAAGGCGTTGATTTTTCTTACGAAGTTGGAAACTGGATTTTCGTTTGACCACCGTCCGAAGGACGCGCGATTCGATCACCACGCCCGCTTCGTCGCGCAAAATGACTTGGACGTACCGATCGCCTTGGTCTCGCGCCGGCCATGCGACGCCCAACCAAAGCACAACACCTTGCTGCAAATATCTTGGAACCCAATCCAATGCATCGTCCTCCCCCTCCGCATTGAGGCTGACCGCTTGACGGGGAGGCGGGCAAGCTTGCAGTTCAAATCGGTGGTCTCGGGCGAAGGGTTCTCCGCCCGGGCAAATGACTTCGATGCCCGCCACGGTTTGCTCAAAGGTTTGGTTGTTGAGTGCAATGAAGAGATGGCCGGTTCCGTCTTCGCATTCAGGGTCAAGCGCGACGTCCATCCGCCAAGGTGAGCGCAACATGCTGGGGGTCCCCGAAAGCAAGTCAAGTTGCAAACGCTCCAGCAACCGGAAAGCACTCGGCTGCCATACTCTAGCATGTGCTAGAAGCCGTTGAAGCGACCGCCAATTGAACTTTGCTTGGTCGTCCAGAAGAACATCCTTAATGGCGTCTGGACGGATAAACTCACTCAATTCCCCCATGGCGATGGTGTTGTCCAAATCGCCTTTGGCGTGCAGGTGGAGAATGTAGAGAACACGCTCCCATGATTGATCTTTATCGTAGCCCGGTAAAATGCTGTCGCGGAAGCTATCCAACCATGCTCGCCAGTCCAGATAGAGGTCAGGGTCGAGATGCAGCACAATCAACTCGCCAAGAATCGAACCGAGCTGCGTTGGGTGATGGGTCGGAGCGTGATGCGCCAAACAGGGCATGAGGTCCCCGTGCTGACGAACGGCATCGGAGGTAAAGAACGAATGGAATGAGTGAGCGAAACCAAGCGTCATGGAGACGAGGAAAGAAAGGTTCCAAACCAGCGAATCTTCTCGGATAATCGTTCCCAACCCAAGCAGGGACACGGCGCTGATTGCCAACAGGCTGTTCACGGTGTTGTGCCTGCGAACGTCGGTCAATCCTTCTAAGATGCGATCCATGCCCGGTTGGGAACGCAGCGAAAGTTTTCCTCCGGTGGTTTCATCATCGATTTCACGCAGCGATATGCGCGCCTGGATGGATTGCCACATCGCTTCTCCGGCAAACAGCGGAGGCACGGTTGTGATGAGGAGAGGGGCAAACCAAAACAGCATCACGTAGCCTGGATTTGGGGGCGCAACGGAAGGAAAAATCACGGAAAGAAGCGCAACGACCGCGACGCTTGCCCCGAAGAGGAGGCGCGTGAACATGGAAACGGGGTAGCGCGCAACGTTTCCAAAGCGCATCCTGAGCTTTTCCTGATGTTGCCATTTCTCAACGGTTCGTTCCAATGGATTCTCAGTACGGGCAAAGCCGTGTCCGTAAGGATCAGGGAGCACACTGGCCGCATCAGATGGGTCGTCCGCCATGTCATCCCCACCCAACGGGTGAAAGGCGATGATTATGGCTCTTGTCCAAAAAATGGCGGGCGTGGCAGGATTCGAACCCGCGATCTCCGGCTTAGGAGGCCGGTGCATTATCCAGCTGTGCTACACGCCCAACAAGCGCTGATGTGCAACCTTTCATGACGCTTGCGATGCGGGGGAGTCGAGGTGCTCTCGACCGATTTCCGCAACACGGTGGAAAAGTTCCTCCAGTTGAATGCGTTGCTGAGCGGAACGCTGCAAACGCATGTCGCACGTTGACACAGCATCCAAGAGGTCGGCGAGAAGATCATCGGGATAGTGGGTTCGGCCGGCGACGAGAAAATGATGGAGGCGGTCAACCACGCCCCGTCCGTCAAGGTCGTGGTTGCTCATCATCTGATCCAATGCGCCCATCGCCCCTTTGAGAGCCCGGGTGTTCTTCTCCCCCTGCTTTTCCCATTTCCAATCGTGAACGCGCCCCCTGAGCGCTTCTTCAAGAACGAGCTGAACTTCCCTTCTGCTGCTGTTCGACATGAGGAGTTGGATGTTTTTCCGTTCCGTGAGCAGCGAGCGCTGAGCGAGAAGTTGGAGCGTGAATATGGCTTTGCGAAGGTTTCCATTCGCAACGTGAGCAATGTCCCCCAACACTCCGCTGGTTGGCTTCAATGACTCGAATTGAGCAATGTTCTCCAGGCGCTGTTCGATCATCAACCGGGAAAGAGAGGGCATGCGTACATGTTGCGTCCGACTCCGCAACGCTTCAATGATGCGGGATGGTGTGTGGGTGGTGAACATAAAGCGGGCGCTTCGGCTGCTTTCCTCCATCATTCGCCGCAAGTAGGATTGGCGTGCATGTCCCAGGTAGTCAGCATCCTCAATGATGATGATTCTAGAGACGGCAGCGAACGTGCCTGCCTCAGGGGACGAGGATTCCTGGCCGGCTGGTGGAGGAGATGCGTTTGATGAAGCGCTGATGTTATGGTCAAACGCATCCAAGCTGGTTCGCCCAGCGAGGGTGTCGTCCGAACCAGCGCCTTCAGGGCGCAAAAACGCCTCAAATTTGGCCATAGCGCCCGAGGTTTTGTCCAAGTCTCGGGCTTGAAGCACGTGGGTTGTTGCGCGCCATGAGGGGCCCAGCACCTGACGGCAAACAAGGCGCAGAGAAGCGGTCTTACCGCAGCCCGTAGGGCCTGAAAGAAGAAGGTGTGGCGGATTCGCTTGAATCGAAAGATGCTTCAGAGCATCAATAACGTGTGGCGATGTGAGGAGATCGTCAAACAAGACTGGCCTGTATTGCTCAAGCCAGTTGGTCATGCTACGGTAGACCGACCCATGGTCTTTGAACTCTGCGAGTGAGATTGTTCACTCGGCGTTCAGGCGCTTCGTTCCATGGCGGCGGAGTTTCATGAAGATTCGAGATCCACAGGCCTTGCAGCTGATGCCGTTTCGCTCTCGGTGAAACGATTCGAGGCTTCCGCAGACGGCACACTTGTAATCAACGAGTTCAACCATGGTGTTCTCTCCAATGTGCGCGACCGTGCATCCTGTTTTGAACCTTTCATTGGCTTCTTCGACGTTCCCATGCCTCATAGGTGGGCTCAGACATCACGACCAAGCGGCCTTTTTGATACAGATGAATGATCTTCAAACCGACCGACGACGGAGAACGATTGAGGGTCTCTGCAATCGAGACGATGTCACAATTGAGCTCGAGACTCTCGATGAGGTGTTCTTCCTCACCAACGGTCCAAGGAACAAACATGGTGTTCAACAAGCAAGTCCGCCAACGAGGCCTGGCATCAAACGGATGCGGCTGCCTGCTTCCAAGTTCATCTCGGCAATGTCGGCGGCGCTGACAAGTTGGTCGTTCACGAAGACCCAGGAGCCCTGTGTAGCGTTGACCTTCTCGGTAAGTTCAGCTTGCGTCATCACGGCTTCTGCGTGACCGGTGTTGTCAGCAATCTCGACCACGAAGGTCGGCGCGTCTTGTCCGCCAACGAGGCCTGGCATCAAACGGATGCGGCTGCCTGCTTCCAAGTTCATCTCGGCAATGTCGGCGGCGCTGACAAGTTGGTCGTTCACGAAGACCCAGGAGCCCTGTGTAGCGTTGACCTTCTCGGTAAGTTCGTTCTGTGACATCTGAACGGTCGAATGTCCAGATGCGTCTGCAATTTCAACTTCAAACTTCGTATTGTTGTCCATGTGTTTTCACCTTTGAATGAATGAGGTCCCGACAGTATATGAAGAAACCAAACGTGCAGCCATCCCTGACGTTCGGTCGTTACTTTGCATTAAATCGGACACAACGCTCACTTTCGAGAGCCTAAGCGCCCGAGTGTATAAGAACTCAAACCTTGAGATTGGCCTGACGAGCGAGAAGGTGGATTTGCATGCTGTGCTCCAACATCGCAGCGTTGGCCCAAGCCTGGTCGAAGTCGGCTCCAACGGCATACGCTCCGTTTCCACGCACGACAACGCAACGCATCCCACCTTGGTTGAGGGCTTCAGCAACCTGTCGAAGGTAGTCTTCTGGTTGTTCCAAATCGGGGTCAACGATGATGATTTTTCCAATGTGCTTTTTTCCGAGATCATCAATGGGGGTGAGCAGGACAAGGTCCTTTTCACAACTTGCAGCAGTGGTGTGTGGCCCATGCATGTGAATCACCGAGGCTGGACCGCCGGTAACAACCGAAACCGAAGCGAGCAGAACCTCAAGAACATGCCAGTCAGGTGGTGCCCCACGAGGGGAGGTTGACCCGAGGGGAGCAGCACACAAGCTGCGCTCATTCATTCGAGGAAGAGTGACCATGTGTTTGGTGGAGATCATTACCCCTGGTTGCTCTGGATGAATGGTCGCTAAAGAGCCCATGGTGGCTCGAACCAAATGCTCACGGTCAAGTTGGCGTCCAAGGCGGGCAAAGTCAGAAACGACGTAGGCTGGGATGACGAAGTTTTCTTCCACAAGCGGGGGCATCGGTGGCTCCTCCAATTCTTCAATGACTTCGGTTGCACCAACGACCGATTGCCGAAGACGTGCGTTTTCCATGTGAAGGCGTTCAAGTTCCGCTTCTTTTTCAGCGAGAAGGTCCAAGGTCGCATGGTCAATGCTTCCGCCCTGCTCAGCAACCTGTGCATCATCGCCGTGGTCAGGCACGTCGGCGGATTCCTCAGCAGGGACATCTTCAACGGCTTCTGGTTCAGCCGATGATTCTGGCTCGGGTGCCGGAGCTTCAGTGAGCGCCTCGTCGACGGATTCTGGCTCGGGCGATGAGGGCACCTCGGCAGGTGCTTCCGTTGGGGTTTCTGCTACCTCCTCGGGACCGGGTTCGGCGACTTCAGGCTTAGGTGGGTTGCTGGGTGGGCCGGTTGGAGGCCCTGACGGAGGCCCGCTTGGCGGCCCTGATGGTGGTTTGGCCGGTGGGCCGGTTGGCGGGCCCGTTGGTGGACCGGTTGGCGGGCCAGTTGGTGGGCCGGTTGGAGGGCCCGTTGGTGGGCCACTTGGCGGTCCTGACGGGGGGTCGACTGTTGGAGCGGTTGAGT
>CAXHCG010000007.1:0-23742 GCA_964014905.1 uncultured Candidatus Poseidoniales archaeon
TACACTCGAACCTTCGTCGGCAGCGTCAGATGTGTATAAGAGACAGAAATGACGCCTTTTCCGACGCCAGGGAGGGTCTGAGGGCCAATTTCTCGTAAATTTTGCAAACGACCTTCGCGAACGTCTTGCACTGCATCCAGCATCAACAAGGTTTCAACGATGCCCGAATCTGGAAAGGTGTTGGAGACAACGACCACTGGCTCCTTTCGAAGCGCCTCAATGGTTTCAGTGGGAATGCGGATGTAGCCTTCTGTGTCGGGAAAGCGTCGATTCTCAAGCGGGTGGTGTTCCCAGCCTAAGGATTTGGCTAACTCGGCTGCCATGGCGGTTGAGTTGCTCCCCGATACGACGACCATGCCATCCCCTCAGTCAGACCTAGCAGCAGGACCTTCATGTTCTTTGCGAGACGCGTCGGAACGTGAAGAAGTGCGCGAGGCAGGACTTGAACCTGCGACCTCCCGGTTATCAGCCGGGTGCTCTAACCGACTAAGCCACCCGCGCATGGGTAAACTCGCCGACTTGAAGCCCCGTCATAAGCATGACGGCCTGCGAACGGCGCCCTGTGGACGAAGGATTCACTCTTCTTCCAGGCTGTTGATCGTGATGTACGAAGGCAACTGCATGACCTTCTCAAAGGTGCGAGAAAGCACCACTTCGTCCAAGCGCTCACGGGTTCGAGCCAGCGCGGTGATTGGGATGCGGATTTGTTCATCTATGCCGAATTCCATCTGCATGCGCATTCGTGTGGTGACGATGACGCCCTTGTAGGTGCGCTTCACTCGGAAGAGGCCGGTGATAACACCAATCTCCTCACCTTGGTTGTCCAACACGGCTCGGTCAAGCATTTCATCCGGAGCGTAGAGCTTCTCATCGATTCGAACTGTGTTTCGCCACCGGCGTTGAAGTTCTCGCATCGATTTCGAAAGCTTCACTGTTCCATCGCCACGGATGCTGTGCACCAATTCCTTGGGCAAGGGCGCCAATTCCGCTGGTTTTCTCATGTATTCGTCAGCAACGTCGGGGGCCACTTGAATCCGCATGGACTTCACACGGGCCTCGTTTGGGTGGTGCCGTTCACCCACAATCGTTCCTACTTTGGTATCGTTGACATAAACATCCCGTTGGATTAACTCCTGGATGTCGTAATCTGTGTTTTTCATTTCCCATCTCTCCTGCCGATTTTTGTTCGGCTTACCCCAATGTCCACCTCGGCACCTAATATAATCTTCGTAGAATAAAATATCATTTCCAATTGTATTTGACGCATAATTTTAGGTTCAACCAATTGAAATATAGAAAATTATTTGATTTTGATTGTCGCATAACGCGCGAAAATCCAATACAAATATGGGCCATCAAGAAATTAAAATGAAACGCACATTCAATTGATTTTAGAATCATCAGCCGATCTCTACTGTCCTCGGCATACCCACACCGATCTAACGATTAAGATTGCAAGTTTCCAATTGAAATTTGATTAATATGGGTGCTTTTTTCCGTTCTTTGGTCGTCCAACCAGAGGTGGTCGCTGACCGGGAGCGTTGATGAATTAGGCCCGGCTCGTACGGACATGAGCACCGCATGCGTCCTGGTCAATCCAGAGCATCCCCTGGCTCAAATCATCCTCGCTCGAGCTCTGTTGGAAGACGTTGTGTTCGACGTACCGGCCGCATTCGTTGAGGGATTGGTCAAGATCCATGCTGCTGCGCTTCGCGTCTTCCCTTCGGCCCTTCGACCCTACAAGCAACACGACCCAGCCAAGATTTACATCCAGATTGAAGGGGGCGCGAACCAGCTGGCCGTGCCTGAGGGGGCTCGGCGGTTGTTGATTGGCACCGGGGCGATGAGTGAACCACCGGAATCGACAGTCCGCCATGTTCGGATTCATGACATGCTACCACCTTTGCCGGGCTCCCAAGACGAACAGATGTTCCAATCATGGATGCAGGCAAGCCGCACTGGAGAAACGCCTGAACTCGAACAGACACATCGACACTGGTGCGATTCGAACGATGCGGTGCCCGCGATCATCGAACTTGTGAAAGGGAACCCAAAAGCCACCACGTACAACATCACCGGGCGGAGAAGTTGGACCCTTGAAGCAACGTGGCAGGAGTTTGACACCCTTTACAAGCGGACAAAAGCCGGAGAAACAGGGCGTTTTGAATCCGAACATTTGGAGGCAAAAGGCATACCATCCGTGGGTGTAGTTGAACTCACCAGCGATGATTCAAGGGCCCTACGACCAAACCTCTCAACCACGCATGCATACCTTGAATCGAAGACAGGCGAAGGTTGGAGGCCCACGACGCCCCTCAGGCGGAGCCTCATGTTTGTGATCGCCAAGATGACCGATGCTCAGTCTTCGTGAGGCTCGCTAAACAGGTCTGCTCCAAGCAAAGGGAGCAAAAGGCTTGCATCTCCTTCCACGCAAACATTGGGGGCTTCTGGCCGCATTTTACCCCACGATATCGCTTCACGGAGGCGTGCTCCAGAAAGGCTGCCATCGTGTTCAGGTGCCGTGGTAATGTAGACCGCACTGTCAAGGCCGCCGCGGTATTGATTCCACCAAATCACGTGGTGTTTGGAAATACCACCACCCACCATCAATGCGTTGGAGACCTCAACGTCCCAGGTCAAATCACTCATGACCTGTTCATCCGCTAGGGTGTCAAGATGGAAATCCCGGTGCTTTTGCCGGAACATGAACAATTGAGCCCCAATGGAACCGTCGGTGATTCCAGGAATGCACACGGGAATCTGGTGCTTGGCCGCCCAATAAATCAGCGAATCGGGCGTACCGATGCGCTTTCCAAGTTCCCATACAAGATGAATTGAACCAAATCCAATCCAGGCATCGGCCCCGGTTTTCCCAGTCTCTGCCAAACGGTCGTTGTATATGTCCTCAAGAACGGGAAGAACAACGGCTTCGATGATCTCGCCGTAGGAAGCATTTGGAACAATAACGTTGCCAAGCCGCATCAATTCATGTTCTCCGAGTTCAACATCGTCCAGGTCAAAGGAGCCGTGGTAGTAGTGCTTGTACGCACGAGCGATGTCGTGGTCCAAAGTGCCGCAAGTCGTTGACACGACGTTGAACATCTTTCGTTTGATAGCTTCAACAAAGAAGCCTCGAGTTCCTGTAGCACACAAGCATGCGGGGAAGGAAAGCCAGTTTGTCACCTTGGATGGGTCTCCGGCAACGGCCTCGGCCTCGGACCGCATGTCGTTGAGGATGCTGCGGGCTTTCGCGAATTTTGTGGCGGTAAAGCCACCTGCCTGTGCCATTTGCTCAATCAAAGAACGAGGTGATGACGCTTTCGTGAAATCATAATCCACCACTGGGATGTCAAAGGCATCAGGATCAACCGCCATGGGATGACCTACCGGCTTTGCTTCATGAAGGTCGCCCCTCCCTTTTTTCTCTCAATCGGTCCAATGTTCAAGTTCATGGATGCGGTCTCGCAAGCGTGCTGCTTCCTCGAAATCAAGGTCTTTCGCGGCTTCGTTCATCGCTTTTCGGAGCTCATTCACGAGCACCGCTCGTTCATCTGGCGTCATGGAGGCCACCGCATCGTCTTGGTCGCCAGATTCCAATTGAGAATTTGAATTCGGAATTGCTTTATTTGATTTATCAGTGGCATTCCAAGCCCCTGCGCCGAGACGAAGCCGTTGGGCCCAATCTCCGTCTTTCCGACCGCCTTTTTTGGCGATAAGACGGCGCTTCCCATCGCTGGATGTGGTCGTTCCTGCGATGGTATCGTCTTCGGTCTCCCCCATGGCAGGGAGCGCTTTGACGATGGTTTTGGGCGTGATTCCCAGGGCTTTGTTGTTGGCGTCTTGCCGTTGACGGCGTTCAAGCGTTTGACGGATGGCCGCCTCCATGGCCGGTGAAAAGCCGTCGGCGTAGAGCAGGACCTTCCCGTGTTGGTTCCGAGCGGCTCGCCCAATGGTCTGAAGCAGGCTACGTTCGTTTCGCAGGAAGCCTTGGCGATCGGCATCAAAGATGGCCACGAGACTCACCTCGGGTATGTCGAGCCCTTCCCGCAACAGGTTGATTCCGACGATGACGTCGATGTGCCCCCACCTCAGCGCATTGATGATTTCGGTTCGCTCAATGGTGTCGATTTCTGAGTGCAAATGGTGCGCTTTGACGCCCATCCGGTTAAGGTAAGCAGCGACCTCTTCAGCGAATTTGATGGTCATGACCGTGACAAGGCAGCGCTCTTTCCGTTCAATGCGAGCGTTGATTTCGGTCAACAGGTCGTTGATTTGACCTGCTGTTGGACGCACCTCAATTTCCGGGTCGAGAAGACCGGTTGGGCGAAGTTCCATTTTTGCAATCCCTTGGATGTTCTGCAACATGTCGTACATCGATTCCGCTTCAGGGTGCTTCTTGGCCAAATCCGGCTCCCCGGCCCCTCCCCCGGAAGGGGAGTGCAACAACCCGTTGGGGACCGTTTGTCCTGTGATTTCACACAAATGGCGAAGTTCACGCTCTCCGGGCGTTGCGGAAACGTACACCATCTGTGGTACCAGGCTCTGGAACTCAGGGAGCTTCAGGGGACGATTGTCCGCAGCGGTTGGAAGTCGGAATCCGTGGGTAATGAGGCTCTCTTTTCGAGAACGGTCGCCATGGTACATGCCGCCGACCTGTGGGAGGCTCACGTGGGATTCATCCATGATGACGAGGTATTTTTGAGGGTCTCCATGGAACTGATTTGCGCACGCAGCGAAGAAATCGAGGAGGCAATATGGACGCTGTCCGGGTTCCCGTCCATCAAAGTGAAGCGAGTAGTTTTCGACCGAGAGGCAGTGGCCAATTTCTCGGAGCATTTCCAAGTCGTACTCGGTTTTTTGCTCCAACCGATAGCGCTCCAGCTCTTTGCCTTGCTTGGCAAACCATTTCGTTCGTTCATTCAACTCGTGTTCAATCGATTCAAGCGCTGCTTCAAACCGCTCGGGACTGGTCATGAAGAATTCCTTTGGGTGAATCCAGGCTTCCTCCAGCGCATCAAGCGTCTCCCAACTGACGGGATCGCAAATCTGGATGCTCACGATGCCATCAAAGTCGAACACGATGCGAAGCGGGTCATCACGGCTCGGCATCCAAATGTCAACAACCTCCCCTCGAACCCTGCATTCGCCCCGTTTGAGGTCGGTTGTGGTGCGCCTGTATTGGAGCTCGATCAGTTCCCGAAGCAGGTCACGTGTCTCGATGGCCTGCCCAACGTGACACCGAAGATGGTATTCAAGAAAGGTCTCTGGTGGATTGAGACCGTAAATGCATGACACGGATGAGACGACCACGCAGTCCGGTCGTGAAACCAACGAAGCAACGGCGGCAAACCGCTCTTGTTCGATTCGTTCGTTGATGCTGAGCTCCTTGTCAATGTACAAATCCCGCTTGGCCAAGTAGGCCTCGGGCTGGTAGTAGTCGTAGTGCGAAACGAAGTATTCCACGGCGTTTTCTGGAAAATACCCTGCCATTTCCTGATGGAGTTGCCGCGCAAGCGTCTTGTTGTGACTCATGATCAAGGTTGGGATGTTGAGCTGCTGGATAATGTGAGCCATCGCAAAGGTTTTCCCGCTGCCTGTGACGCCGAGGAGCACACAACGCTCTTGCCCGTTTTCCAATTGGGAAATCAATTTTTCAATTGCTTTTGGCTGGTCCCCTCCCGGCTCAAACTCAGCCCGCAATTCAAACCGTTTCACGCTGGGGTTCAACGCATCCAAAGCGGCACCGTCGAGCGCTTTGGAGAGGTCAAATGGGTTGCGTTGGGAAAGGTCAACGTCAACGAGCGGTTGGTCAGCAACGGCCTCAAAAGAACCTTCATCGTCCCAGTCGTTGACCATGCCATCACCAACGGGTTTGTTCGCTTCAGGGGAGATAAAGTCCGCCATTTACATGAAGGATGGCCCCGGTGATGTAAGCCGAGTCTGGCCCTACGAGAAAAGACACCGTGGCAGCCATGTCTTCGGGCGAACCCACGCGCTGAAGCGGCACTTCTCGCTCCCGCTGCTGACGCTTTTCAGGGCTATCTCCCGCGAGAATGTCGGTATCGACGTAGCCGGGGGCGAGAATGTTCACTCGCTTGCCCTCAGGACCAACCGACTGAGCCAGCGATCGAGCCCAAGTGGAAAGGGCCGCCTTTGAGGCGGCATAATCGGCCCCGTGAGGCGAGCCACGGGTGCCCAATTGCGACCCTACGACCACCATCCGAGCACGGACGGTGAGGTGAGGTTGAACGGCCTTCCAAACGGCCACGGCGCCCTCAAAATTTGTTTTCATGGTCGCCGCCAAATCGTCCAGGGTCATGGCGTGGCCCTGAACACGGTTGTAGACGCCATGGTTGAGGACGAGAACATCAACGCCACGCTCCATCCAGGGGTGCTGACCGAGGAGACCAACCTCCCCAAGATCGCAACAATCCACCTTTACGGCAAGCGCATCATCGCCGCGTTCACGGATGGAGTCAACGATCATTTCAGCGGGTTTTGAGGATTGGTTGTAGGTCAGCAAGACATCGTAGCCATCGGCAGCCAAACGGTCGGAGATGGCGGCGCCAATGCCCCGACCTCCACCGGTCACCAACGCTACTGGACGGCTCATGGAACAGGCAGGGCCTCATTGTTCATGAAACCATGTGAGTGAACTCACGCATCGTCGGGTAGAAATTGTGCCAGTTGGGGTGGCGTCCAGCCTTCGGGTTTGAGGACCTTACCGTCCTCTCTTCGAATCACTTTCCCGTCGACAAGTTTCGCCATGTTTGAACGGTGCACTTCGTTGAACGCATCGTCGTAGATGGTTTGCATTCCGTGGTTGATGATCGTTCCAGCGAGAATGTAGCCGATGTCTGCCAGCGCATCCAACACCTCCACCAAATCACCGGCACGTGCTGCTTCAGCATACTCTTGCACCTCTTCGGTCAGGAGTTTTATGCGGAGTTCAATCAATTCGTCGGGCCCGAGCCCGGGATGTTCAAGTTTAGGGATTTCAAAGGCGTGATTAAACTCGAGCAGGGATGCCACAATGGGGTTCATAGTCCGTGTTTCTTGAGTCGGCTCAAGAACCTTCACCAGCGCGATTGAAGGGTTCACCCTCACGACTCTTCCCAAATCTTGTACCCACCTTCGGTGGAATGCCAGTGGTTCCCGTCATCGTCAAGGTACCAATTTGTCCCATCCTCACCGTTATCGAGCCAGTTCCCGGATGGGAGGTCTTCCCATTGCTCGACAAACGAAGCCATCACCCGCTGTGGGGTTTCGGTCGGGGGAGGGCTTGATGGTTGGTTGCTCGTCTCGGATTCAAAGGGATCGTATTCCTCTTTGTACCAGTCTTCTTCCTCCTCTGATTTCCGAGAGCGAAGCGCAAGAACGGCCACAACGATGGCCAAAAGTATGCCTCCAATGATGAGCATCATTTTCATCTGCCTGGCTTCTGCAGCCGCTTGCATGTTATCGCCTCGTCCGTCGCCATCGGAATCCTTGTCTTCGCTGGCGTCAAGTGGGAAAGCATCGTTCTGATCCAGTGTGCCGTCTCCGTCGTCGTCGGTGTCGATTTCATCGGGCAAAAAGTCAGCATCGGTGTCGAGGGTGCAAAGATCCTGAGAGGATGAACCAGTGGAGACAGTGCTGGTCTTGTAGGGGCACGCTGTCTGCTCTGTAGCGCCCTCAACAGGGACATAGAAGCCAATGCCTGCTTCAACGCATGAAGAGGCCCCCGTGATGTTTTGATAGGATCCAGGGGCGCAGAGCGTCTGCTCAACTTGTCCGCTTTGATTCACATAGTGCCCTCTGTCGGCAGCTCGGCAAGCTGAAGCCTCCGTGGAACCGGTTTGGGGATTGTACGTGCCGGGTTCACAGGCCACCTGTTCCGACTGAGCGGTCCGGTCAACGTAGTGGCCCGCATCGGCAGCATCGCATGAGGTCTGAGCGTTGGACGGTTGGAAGGAACCTTCAACGCACGGCACCTGAGCAACGGCTTGCGTTCCACTCACATAATGCCCGGGTTCGGCGTCATCGCAACTGGTCCGCCCCTCAAGGGGTTGGTATGCACCTTCGGCGCACGGGGTTTGACTCACCTGTCCGCGCTCTGAAACGTACGATCCAGCCTCTGCCAACAGACATTCGGATTGAGCCTTCAGCGGCTGATAGGATCCAAGTTCGCACATCGTGTGGTTCGCCGACCCTGTTTGGCCGACGTAATGCCCTGCATCAGCGTCCAAGCAGTCAAAGCGGGAGGTGGAGCCAGATAGGGGATTGTACGTTCCGACATCGCACGGGGTCTGATTTGCTTGCCCCAAGTTGTTCACGTAGTGCCCCGGGTCTGCAAATCGGCAATCGGCTTCGTTTTGCGAACCGCTGTTTGGATTGAAGGTTCCGTAATCGCACGGCCTTTGGTTGGGTTGGCCCGTTTCATCGACGAAATAGCCAGGTGAGGCGTCAAGGCAATCCGAAGCATTGGGAGAACCCGTGCTTGGGTTGTACGTGCCTCGGCCGCACGGCGTTTGGCTTGTCTGGCCGGTTTCGTCGACGAAGTGCCCACGGTCGGCATCAAAGCAATTTTCCTGCCCCTTCAAAGGCTGGTAGGTCCCAAGCTCGCAGGCTTGTTGGTCGGGTTGTCCGGGTTGATTCACGTGGTGTCCTTCATCGGCATCAAGGCAAGATTCCTGCCCGTAACCGGGTTGGTAAGTGCCCGCCAGGCATGGGGTTTGACTGGTTTGGGCAGGGAGGGCAACAAAATGACCGGGCGTGGCATCGTCGCAATTGGACTGCCGCCCGAGCGGTTGGAAGGTTCCTTGGAGGCACGGCTGTTGGAAGGATTGTCCGGGAAGCGGAGTGTAGTGACCCGGTTCGGAATCAAGACAATCATCAACGGTCTCCGATTTCGAATTCGGATTGTACGTTCCCGCATCGCAGGGTTGTTGCATCGTTTGCGCTTGAGCGTCGACATAATGACCAGGCTGTGCTTCATCGCACGATGTTTGGCCGGTGTCAGGTTGGAAGGTACCGACCGGACAAGGGGTCTGAGAGGTCTGTCCAGAGTAGCTCACGAAATGGCCTGCATCGGCGTCCACACAGGTTGAGGGAGCCGTTGAGGGTTCATACGTTCCGGGTTGACAGAGGTTGCTTTCGAAGATGTTCAGCACGCCATCTCCATCAAAATCTCGCTCGGAAAGGGCGGCTATTTCCCCGCTGGCAAAACTGTTCGTTGGGGTTGGCGAATTTCGATTGCCATAATTTCCATTGCCAATTTGTCCACTGCTTCCCAGTCCCCAGCACGAAACGTATCCATTTGAGAGCATAGCGCACGTGTGGTCGTATCCAGCTGCAAGAGCTGTGGCTCCTACGCCGCTACCAAAGCTGCTGGTGAGGGTCGGCGTGGTGCGTTGCTGGCTGGCCGAGTTGCCAATTTGACCGTAGCCACCAAAGCCCCAACACGACACTGAACCCGTGTTGTGAAGGGCACAAGAATGGGAAGCGGCGGTGGTGACTTCTGTGGCGACCACCCCGGTTCCAAGTGAACTGGTGAGCGTGGGCGAAAGCCTGTCTGAGGTACCCCCGTTGCCCAGTTGTCCAACGCCTCCGTGCCCCCAGCAGGAAACGGCTCCGTTATCGAGCACGGCGCAGGTGTGTCGGTTGCCTGCCGAAATTGAAATGGCCGTCCGGCCTGTCCCTAGACTGCTCGTGAGGGTTGGTGTTCCGGAAGACGAAGTCCCCCCGTTGCCCAACTGCCCGTCAGCGTTGCTCCCCCAGCACGAAACATCACCGTTGTCAAGAATAGCGCAGGTGTGCCGGTTCCCAGCAGAAACAGCGACCGCGGTACGGCCGGTGCCAAGGCTGCTGGTCAGCGTTGGAGTGTTCTTTGAAGAGGAAACTCCGTTACCGAGTTGTCCGTAGCCTCCTCCGCCCCAGCACGATACGGCACCGTTGTCCAAGATGACACACGTGTGGCTGCCGCCTGACGAGATGTTGACCGCCGTTCGACCTGCTCCTAAACTGCTGGTTTGGGTCGGCGTCGTTTGTTGTGAACTTGCTCCATTACCGAGTCGTCCGTTTCCACCGTTCCCCCAGCATGAAACCGAGCCCGTGTCAAGAATCGCACAGGTGTGGTCGTTTCCAGCGGAGACAGCCACAGCGGTTCGTCCTGCTCCAAGACTGGAGGTCAAGACGGGTGAGGATTCAGTGTACCATGAACTGGTCGCTCCGTTTCCAAGTTGCCCACTGGCACCATCGCCCCAACACGTCACGTTGCCGTCAGCTTGGACCGCACATGAGTGGGCAAAACCAGAAGCGATGTCGAGCGATGTCTGGCCTGGACCAAGATTGGTGATGACGGCTGGCGTGGCTGCAATGCCGTTCCCGCCGTTGCCCAAGCGTCCGTTCTGACCGAGTCCCCAGCACGAAACATCGCCCGAGGTATCCACAACGCAGGTGTGTTCACCACCAACGGAGAGGCCGGCCGCCACTTGGTTCGGACCAAAAACCGCCGTGGCAATTGGTGTGGTGGAATCAGAGCCGGTTCCTTCGCCCAGTTGTCCGTTGCTCCCCTCGCCCCAGCAGGCAATTGCACCGTTGTCAAGAATGGCGCAGGTGTGAGCCGAACCAGCGGAAAGACCGACGGCCGTTCGTCCTGTTCCAAGGCTGCTGGTCAAGGTTGGAGCATACTTGTCGGACGTGCCTCCGTTTCCAAGAGCGCCCATGGCCCCGTACCCCCAACACGAGATTGAACCGTTTTCGAGGAGAGCGCAAGTGTGCTCTTCTCCACTTGAAATGGCCACGGCTCGCTGACCCGTACCGAGGCTTGCCGTGAGCATGGGCGTCACTTGGTAGTTCGTGGATGTGCCGCGGCCCAAGGCCCCGGTTGACCCAGCCCCCCAACAAACAACCGAACCGTTGTCGAGTAGGGCACAGGTGTGCATATCACCGGCGGCGATGGCGATGGCTGTCCGCCCCGTACCGAGGCTACTGGTCTGCGTTGGACTGAGTCGATCCATGGCCGCACCGTCGCCGAGTTGACCCGTGCTGCCTCCACCCCAACAAGCAACTGAACCATTGTCAAGAATGGCACACGTGTGGTCCATGCCTGCAGAGATGGCCACAGCTGTTCGACCAATACCAAGGCTAGCAGTCAAGGTTGGTGTGGTGGCGTCCGTTGTCGAACCATCGCCAATTTGTCCATAATACCCGTATCCCCAACAGGCTACTGACCCATTGTCAAGGATGGCACAGGTGTGTTCCTTACCCGCAGCGATGCCCACGGCCGTTCGTCCAACGCCGAGGCTGCTCGTTTGGGTTGGATTGTAGAGGTCCGTGGTGCCACCATTACCAAGGTTGCCACTGTAGCCATAACCCCAGCACATGACTGAGCCGTTCTCGATGATGGCGCACGTGTATGCTCTGCCCGAAGAAACGGTGGTGTTGGTGTACACCGAGCCCTCCTGAAACCCGGGAACATTGAGTTGAGCAAGGGGGGAGATGGTTCGCTCAACATCCATATCTGAAGGGAGAGTGGCTCGGGATTCATCCGTGTTCAGGGAGTGAACGGCCACTGAAAGGGGCAGGAGAACCATCAAACTGGCCAAAATTATGGACATGGCACATCGCTGCATGCCAGTTCCTCAGTCAGAGTCGGTATAAACTGTTTGACCTCGATGAAGGGCGAAAAGAAGCGTTAAGCAGCGACCGGCTCAACGGCGTATCCGCCGAGCAACGAAGCGAGCAGCACCCATCCAGTCAGCATGGAGACTCGAAACAGCACGGTTTGAAAATCTCCAAAACGATTCATGCGCAAGACAACGACGACGTTGGCGAGCGCCATCAATAGAGCAGCCCCGAGAAACCAAACGCCATCCATGGGGTCGGAAATGGCAAAGCAAGCAAACCACAGAAGCGAGAGCTGGACGGTCGTTCGTGTTGTGGCTGCATCACCAAACGAAGAAGGGAAGGAATGGATCCCTTGCTCACGATCGCTTTCGGCGTCCATGCGGGCGTAGTTGATGTCAAAGGCAGCAATCCACAACGCCACACCAATGGAGATGGGGAGGATGGTTGGAGCCCATAAGAAGTCGGTACCGCTTGAGAATTGACCTGTCACGGCAGCCCAACCGTGCACGTCGGCAGCGATGGCAACCCATGCACCGGCCGGAGCCAAACCCAAACACAAGCCCAACCAAAAGTGGCACAACCACGTAAACCGTTTCATGTACGGATACACGACGAACGCCAGAACGGGCAGCCACGCCATCATGAGGGCGACCGCGTTGAGCAAGCCAGCGCTAACAAGAAGCATGGCCAAGAACCCGGCAGCGAGCGCCCACGCCGTTTGGAGGCTCATGGAACCCGAGGCGAGGTGGCGCCCCTGCGTGCGAGGGTTGGCCGCATCGATGTCTCGGTCAATGATGCGGTTGAGCGCCATGGCCAAACCACGGGCACCAACAGCAGCGAGAAGAATCCACAACAGGTCAACGCCCGGTTCAAGGTTGAACTGTTCCAAAGCGATGAAGTACCCAATGAGAACAAAAGGAAGAGAAAACAGGGTGTGTTCGATTTTGATGAACGACAGCACCTGTTTCGCGTCCATCACTCAGGGCCCCCAAAAGAAAGGTGGGGTGGCCATTCGTATTTCTTGAGTTCGGGGTGGGCGGCCACCTTGGCCAGCGTTTCCTCGTTGTGAAGCGTGACGGCAGGCCATCGACGAACGCCGTGTTCTTCCGATGGAATGGGCGTGGTGGCGTCCCAGCACAAGCGGGAACGCCCTTCGTCAAACGTCAGCCCTCTCCCGACGTCAAACCGAGAGGTGAGTTGCCAAAGCAAGCGACGTCGCGCCTTTGTGTGGGTCATGTCCAGGTCGTCGTTGGTGATGAACAGCCAGCGTAGATTTTTTTCAGAATCCAATTGCCAAATTGAATTTCTTAATTGATTAATTTTATCAATTCTCTGCCCTTCAAGACCGTCGTTTCCGTCGTGCTCCCCGGTGCGAGGGCTTGGTGTTCCGTCAATGGAGATTGAAACCACGAGCATGTTGTCCCGCAGCATTCTGGCCTGACGCACATTCGGCATCGCCTCGACAGCGCTTAACCCTGTGAACGGCTCAGATGCCTGCGTCCCCTGGCGCCACTCAGGGGTTGGTTGATTGTAGGAGCCTTCCAGCGGGTCATCGGAGGAACGTGGGTCCGTGGACACCAGCGAGGTTGCGTCAATGAGCAATTTGTCGTGGACGTTTTCAAACGGCGAGGCAGCTTCGAGGGCATCGGCGACCATGCCCGGGAGAACAACGATGTCCTCGCTGATTTCCACCTTGTCGTTCAGCGCATCAAGGAAGGCCTCGAGGTCCTTGGGGTCTTGGCCGGGATCGATGGCGGCAATGACCTTGAGAAACATCATTTGTCCGGCACCGAGAAGCCCAAGGGCCGTCTTTCGACCTTGCCGAGGGTAGCGTTGTTTGGACGCCACGATGGCGAGGTTGTGGAATCCAGTCTCCAACGGCAAGTGGACGCTTTTGACGTCGCGATGCTGGAATTGGAGAACGGGGGAGAACTGGCGCCCAATCGCTTCTCCGAGGTAACCGTCTTCCATTGGTGGAAGCCCGACGATGGTGGCTGGAAGGATGGCGTCTGACCGGCACGTGATGGCGGTGACGTGCAACACGGGGTATTGGCCTGTTAGCGAATAGAACCCGTAATGATCGCCAAATGGACCTTCCAGTTTCGTCTCGGTTGGATCGCAGTAACCTTCGATGATGATGTCGGCTTCGGCGGGAACCCAGAGGTCTTGCGTGAGGGCTTTGGTGATGGGGAGGGATTTCTGGCCGAGAATGCCCGCAAATTGGTACTCAGAGAGGTTGTCTGGCAGCGGGGAAATGGCTGAAAAAATCAGTTCTGGTGGACCCCCGATGCAAACCGCCACGGGCATGCGCTCTCCCTTAGCGGCATGGTCGGCAGCGTGTTTGTGGATTTGCCAGTGCAAGCCGAGTTCTGTTTCATTGTGAACTTGAGCCCGGTACATGCCCAGGTTGTGCTCGCCGTCTGAATTTTTGGTGACCACCAACGGGAGGGTGACGAAGTGGCCTCCGTCCATCGGCCATGTCTTCGGGATGGGGAGTTTGGTCAGGTCGGTCGGCAAGCGAACGCGCTGGCCCTTTCCCTTTCGGACCTTCTTTGGAGGCATCGCCAGCGCATCGCGGAGAAGAGGGATGCCTTTCCACGGTTTCCGCATGTAGAGTCCAATGTCGGGTTTCATCATGGCGACCATGCGGTCACCAATTTCGGTTTCATGGCTCGCTCCAAGGGCTCGCAACGTCCGGTCGTGGCTACCAAAGGCGTTCATCAAAAGAGGAATGGATGAGATGGACCCGTCGGCCAACCTCGGTTGCTCAAAGAGAATGGCTGGCCCGTCGTTCTTCACGAGGAGGTCGGCAATGGCCCCGGCTTCGTAAACGACATCCACCGGCCGGTCAATCCGCAGGAGCTCCCCGTTCCCGTCGAGGTGGTCCATCCAACGCCTCAAGGTCTTCCAAGCCACGAACTGCCCTAACGCTTCTTTGATTTGAACCTCCGTATGGCGGCCCGTTTCAGCCAAGCCTGACAGAAAGGCTTCACCGTTGCCTTCATTTGCTTCCATCCCGTGCTGTGCACTGGAGGCGATGAAAGTGTACGATGTTGTGGTCATTGGCGCCGGGCCCGGCGGGGGTTCAGCGGCGCTGCATGCCGCCCGCGCCGGCCTTCGGACGCTCATCCTCGAGGCCGATGCCGAAATCGGCACACCCGTTCACTGTGGAGAATGCCTGTCAGAACTCGCCGTGCAAAACCTTGACCTTGAAATTCCCGACCATGTGAAAGCCTTGGACGTAAAAGGCATACGCGTGATCTTCCCAGACGGCACCGAAAAATTGCTGACCGAAGAAGGCTATGTTCTCGAAAAGCATCTGTTCGAGCGGTGGTTGGCCGACGAATCGGTCACGAAAGGAGCGGAACTCCTCCTTGGTCATCGCGTCCGCGGCATGGAAAGAATTTACAACAGCGAAAATCAATTTAGCAATTGGAAACTTGAAGGAAGAGGTGATGTGTTTCCCATCGAATGCCGTGCCGTGATTGACGCCTCTGGCGTTTCAGGAGCAGCAGCAAAATTCCTCGACATGGGCGGCGACATTGAGGTCATCGCTGGTTTCCAGTACGAACTCAACGACGTTCCAAACGACGGCTATCTGGATTTTTACATCTGGCCGAAGTACTCGCCTCACGGCTACGTGTGGATGATTCCAAAGGAGGGTGGACGAGCCAACGTTGGCCTCGTCACAACCGAAAAGAAAGGGGCGCTAAAACACCTTGAAGACTTCATTGAAGACACCTACCTCAACGACAAACCCACCGTCAACCCCCCGTGGCGAACAAAAGGTGGCAAAGTGCGACCGTTTGGTGGCACCATTCCAATTTCTGGGCCGAGGACAACGACCGTGGGCGATGGCATTCTCCTCGTGGGAGATGCAGCAGGTTTCACCTCGCCTCTCTTCGAGGGGGGCACACACCTGGCTCTCTGGTCGGGAAGAGAGGCCGCCATCACGCTGGCTTCAGCCATCAAGGACAACGATGTGTCCGGCGCTCGACTGATGGCCTACCAAAAGGCTTGGAAAAAACGCTTTCCGCCCTACCATAAAATCCTGAAAGGCAAAACAGCCCTCTACGAACTGAGCGACGAAGAAATGTCAGCCATGGCGCGTTGCCTCCCCAACGAACTCGGAAACATGAGCCCCTTGGACAAGGCGTTTATCGGGCTCAAAATCCTCGTCCGTAGGCCGTTATTGTTCACAAAACGCGTGATTTCGGTGCTCCTTTCCTTCGGTTATTCCAGAGCGAAATTCTTCGGCTGGTGACCTCCTGCCAACACCCACGGCGAATGAGCAAAGGCCATGAGGGACGCCCCTCACCCTCAGACCATGTGGGGGCTCACGATGTGGTTCGCCCTCATCGCTGCGTTTTGGTTGATGATGAAGCCACGGCTTCACGAAGAGCAACCCACCCTCTCCATCATCCTTCACCTCATGTTGGTGCTGCCCTTTGTCTCCCTTGCCCGATTGTTCCTGATCAACGACACCTCTGTGCTTCACGTGGCTGCCTTCGGAGGTGAAGGCCTCCCTCTGAAATACAGGTTTGCTGCGACATGGGCCGCCCGAGAAGGGCCGCTCCTCATGTGGGTCGGATGGATGTCGTTGGTGGCCTGGCTCTGGCGGCGGCCCCTACCGGGTGAATCTGGAGCAAACCGCGAGGCTCATGCCATGCGACTGCGCTTGACGCACCTGATGACCCTCACCTTGTTGCTCGTTGCTTTTTCACTCGACCCGTTCAAGGAAACACCCGCCTTCTTCATCGGAGCGGGACTCAATCCGCTGCTCCAGACAGACCTCATGGTGATTCACCCCCCGCTCATCTTCCTGACGTATTCGCTCTGTTTGCACCTGACGGCCATCGCCATGGCCGCTGCCTTCACCAACCAAACAGAGAACCTTGGCCCCCGTATGCTCCATTTGGCGCGGCCTGGGTTGCTTGTAGCGACGCTTGGCATCGGACTCGGTGGCTTGTGGGCTTATTTGATCCTTGATTGGGGCGGTTATTGGGCCTGGGACCCTGTGGAAACAGGTTCGTTTCTACCGTGGCTGGCCCTCGTCATGATCGTTCACCTTCGAACGCGTCCGGGCAAGGTGCGCCCCGAAGTGTGGATTGGTGGAGGACTCATCACCGGTATGCTGGCGCTTTTTGCCACAACGGTGACGCGGGCTGGAGGTGTGTGGGCCTCATCCGTCCACACCTTCGTGACCAGCGATAGCAGCACGCCACCCAGCGATGTGTTTGGTCGATTGATGGTCCTGAGGGACGATCCCGCTGGGACAGAAGTGATGGCCTATGTGGTCTGGATGTTCATGTTGATTGGGTGTTGGCTGGCGGTTCAACGCTCGGTATCGACCAATCGACAGCTCAGAACGCAAGATGCATGGCTCGCAGGCATTCCTGCGGTGATTGCCCTCCTCGGTTGCTTGGTCTTTACGGGCAGCAACGGTGGTGGACTTTCTTGGGCCAGCATACCCCAAGTTTTCTTCATTGTTCCACTCTTCCTTCCGATGCTGTTTGTGCGACCAAACAGTGAACATCAGCCTCCGGTCGAATCAAAAAGTTGGGCCTACCACAGCCTCCTGCCGATACCTCTCGACCTCCTGTTCACGCTGGCGGTGTACGGCCTGAGTGGCGATGTTTGGATCGCCGTTGCAGCCACGGTCCTCTTCGTTCCACTCTATCGCGCCAGCGACGCCCTGAAAGCGTGGCCTTGGGCAGCCGCTGGCGTGATGTTGGGCCTCTCGCTGGCCTGGTCTCAAGCACTCACGCTTGGGGTATCGGGCGTAATTCTGCTCGCTTTTGTCTTGCCGTGGTTGCTCGCACCGCAGGAGGAGGAAACGACGGTTCTTTCCCCTCGGGGGAAAAAGGACCAGTTGCGGCTTGCACTGTGGGGCAGCGTCATCGTCGTCAGCCTCTATTTGGTTCTGACATGGGTCCTTCTTCTGACCAGCATCGATGCGGTCAATTTCGAGGCTCACGAACTCTACGGAGCACCGTTCCTTGCCGCCGCCGGAGCCGGATTGTTTGTTTACACGCGAAGAAAGGACGACGCGACGACCACCTTTCGCCTCCTTTGTGGAGCATTCGCGTTGAGCGCTCTCGGTCTTTTCCTCGCCCCCGATGCCTTCGGAAGGGATTCGACGGCTTCCGTTTCTGAACACCTCACGAGGGGTCACATCGTCTGGATGTCGCTGCCCATGCTGATGCTTGCGGTCGCACCGGTTGCGAGAGAGATGGTTGAACAGGTGAAGAGCGCCAAACAAAAAGCGGCGTGGAAACGCCTTCCTCTCGGTGCTCATTTCGTTCACTTGGGGCTGCTTATGTTGTTGCTCGGCCATCTCTCCACCACCGTGTTGGTCGACCGAGGAGATGCAAGCCATCGGATTTCGCTTGTGAAGGACGAAATCATCGTTCATGAGGGGCTGGGTTTGGAATTTACCGGCGTGGAATTAAGAAACCAGAGTCTTGAGGTCGGCGACGGTTTCATCGGCGTTCGGATCGCCGTTTACGAGATGGACCGCAACGATGAAGGGAGACTCATCGGCGAGGTCATCCCGGGGACGCTGCGGTTTGACGACCAAGGCGTTCCTCGCTCCGAGGTCGCAACCTTGACGCGTTTGACCGGCGACGTTGTGTTCATCTTTGATGGAAGTCAAGCCGGGGCGCTGATGTCGTCGGCTGGAGCAGACGGCCTGTCCGGCATAGAACTGGTTCGAGTCACCGTCTATGACCTGCCGCATTCTCACCTCGTATGGGTCGGTTGGATCACCATGATGGGTGGCATGGCTTTCGTGTCCTACGTGGGAGCACGAGGTCCCTCCAAATCCAGCAAGCAAGCGCCTATCCCCTCCTTTGAGGAAGAATGACAACATCCAATGCAATTATGAAGGGGGGGCTGGTCGCCGAATCATCCCCTTGGAGGCTATACCATGGAAGAAGGAACAATTGTTCACGTTGATTACGAACTCTACAACGCAGAAAGCGACGATTTGATTGAAACCACACGGGAAGACGTGGCAAAAGAGCACGAAATGCACCAAGAAGGGCGCTCCTACTCACCCATGGTCTGCGTGGTCGGCGGTGGAAACCTCATTCCTGGTTTCGAGGCTGCTCTGGCCGATGCCAAAGCCAACAAAGAGATCGAAGTTGTCATCGAAGCCGCCGAGGCTTACGGTGAGAAAGACCCTCAACAGATTGAGACCATCAGCATCGACAAGCTCATCCGTGCTGTGAAGGACCCGAACTCGCTCTACATCGGCGCTCCCGTGAACATTGGCAACCGCCAAGGCTACCTCTCCTACCTGGCAGCCGGTCGAGCCCGTGTCGATTACAACCACCCCATGGCGGGAAAGAACCTCAAGTACAGTTTCAAAATCGTCAAGGTTGTCGAAGGGAAAGAAGAGCAAGTGCTTGCGCTTCTTGAATCAAACACCGGCCACAGCGATTTCGGTGTTGCCTTTGAGGGCGATGATTTGAACATCACCATCCCACAAACCATGCTCTTTGACACCAACGCAGCCATGATGAAGTTCCGACTTGTCACGATCATTCGCGACGCTGTTGAGTGCGGCAAAGTGTCGTTCATCGAAGTTCACGAACCACGAGGCTTCGGCCTTGACGACGCCGACGAAGACGAGGCTGCTGACGCAGGCGAAGACCTTTCGAAGCTCTCGGTGGCTGAACTCAAGGAACGACTCAAGGCTGCAGGCATGCCTGTTGGCGGAAAGAAGGCAGACCTCATTGCTCGCCTCTCTCAAGAAGAAGAGTGAGCCCGTAGGAAAACCGATAGCCAAGTGGGCGTTAGCCCCTCGTGCTGAGGTGGATTGAAGATGGACGAAACCGTTGATTCAGCACCGTTCAGTCCCCCGCTTCCCGATGACCAATACTCGTCGGCGGAAAAGGCCGTGATTTGGGCAGCCATTGGAATGGCCGTGGCAATCTTGGCCGGTTTGGTGTTGGCTTACGACACGGTATGGACCGAAACCCTGCGACCGATTATTTGGGAACCGGTCATCGAAGACGCCGGTGTTGCGGGCGATGCTGGCTATACTCCCCAAAACACGGCGATTTACACCTTGAGCATGCTCGGATGTGTGGTGCTGCTTCAAGCGCTGTTTCGAAAGTGGAAGTTGCCCACGGACGAACGAATGACCATGGCCCTCATCGCGTGGGTTTGCCTCGCCCCCGTTTTGCGTGTGCTCGAAGACGCAGATTTCTTTTCCTCAACGCGGGACGTGCTTTTCATTTCACCCGTCATTCATCTCCATTTGGCCGCATGGCTCATCGGCGTTGCCCTGATTTCTCAATTGGTGGCCGGTCGGTTTGATGGCATGCGCAGCGATCTGGCCCAAGAATCCCAAGCCACCCTCTTGGGCGGCGTGTTGTTTGTTGGGCTCATGGGGCACTGGTACCTGCTCTACCAGCCCGCATACGCCAGCCACGCTGACGTTGATTTTTCGTTCGCAACCGTTGGGGTCGCCGTGGCCGTGGCGGTCCTTTGGGCCACCTTGGTATGGACCAGAATGTGGCCTGCCATCACGCGAGGGATGATGGCCTTCGCTACGAGCGCCGTCGTTTTGGGCGTGGCTCATTGGGTTCAATTCATGGCGACGCCTTGGGCGCAAGAGAGTGGAAAAACCTCCGGCGACCTGACATTTTGGCCGATATGGGTGGTCATAGGGCTGCCCGGTGTGGTTTGCTTCCTCCTCTACCGAACGGGGAAAGAAGATGCCCGACAGTTGAGCCTCACAGGCCACGTAGCCGGCGTACTGCCGGGCCATGTGGGCATCAAGCAATGGGAAGAAGAGGCCGAAAACTGGGCCGATCACCCCGTGGAATTCCTGTCCAACAAAGCGCTTCTTGCCCACCCCATGGTGTTGGGGATGGTCTTTGGGCAGTTGTGCGACGGTTTCGCCACCATGGTTGGCATTGACATGTTTGGCTACGGTGAGAAGCATCCGGTCAGCAACGCCGTCATTCAATACGGAGGGAGCATCAATGACACCCTTGGCATCACCTGGGGAGAAGGAGCCTGGTTGTTTGCTCTGGTGAAAGCGTTGTTGGTTGGTTTGATCGTGTGGCTCTTTGTCCAAATGCGGGTTGAACAGCGGCAACAGCATTTCCGCCTACTCATCGTTCTCGCTGTCCTCATCGTCGGATTGGCACCAGGTCTGCGAGACATCGGTCGCTTGATGCTCGGAGTCTAGAGGCCAACCCCTGGCTTCCATGGGATTAAGTGCAGGTTTCGTCTCGGAGAGATGAGGGCTCAGCATGGACCGACTGCCTACACGGGTCAATCGAGCAGACCCCGACTTTGCTCAACGGAAGGAACACAATCTCGCGCTTGTTTCCGAACTTCGGAAGCGACTTGAAACCGCCTCTTTTGGTGGTGGTGGGAAGTACGTCGACCGCCACCGCTCCCGCGGCAAGCACCTTGCTCGGGAACGAATCGAGCGGATCATCGACCCCGGGACCGCCTTCTTGGAACTCTCACCGCTCGCTGCCTACGAACTCTACGATGGCCGCGCCCACTCTGCCGGTATCGTCACAGGAATTGGCATGGTACAGGGGAGAGAGTGCCTCTTTGTAGCCAACGATGCCACCGTCAAAGGCGGTTCATACTACCCGATGACCGTCAAGAAACACATTCGAGCCCAAACCGTGGCGCATGAAAACCACCTTCCATGCATTTACCTTGTCGATTCCGGGGGGGCGTTCCTCCCGATGCAAGACGAAGTCTTTCCTGACATTGGCCATTTCGGGCGTATTTTCCGCAATCAAGCGCGAATGTCGGGCGATGGCATCCCCCAGGTGGCGGCCGTTCTTGGCTCGTGCACGGCTGGAGGCGCTTATGTTCCAGCGATGTCCGATGAATCCATCATCGTCAAAGGCAACGGAACCATCTTTCTCGCTGGACCGCCACTGGTGAAAGCGGCGACGGGAGAAGAGGTCACGGCCGAAGAACTCGGCGGAGCCGATGTCCATACGGCGCAGTCCGGAGTAGCAGACCACTTCGCAGAAGACGAAAACGAGGCGTTGCGAATGGTTCGAAACGTCATCGAAAACCTCGGGCCGTCCCAAAAAGCACCGGCCGCTATGGCCGAACCGGAACCCCCGGCTCACGACATCGAGGACCTGATGGGGCTCATTCCTGCCGATAACCGAACGCCGATTGACGTTCGTGAACTCATTGCTCGAATCGCTGATGGGTCCCGCTTCCATGAATTCAAATCGAGATACGGAACCACGCTGGTGTGTGGCTTTGCCCACATCCATGGCCACAAGGTTGGAATCGTTGCCAACAACGGCATTCTTTTCTCAGAGTCCAGTCAGAAAGGCGCCCACTTTGTCGAGCTGTGTGGCCAGCGTGGCATTCCCCTTGTCTTCCTGCAGAACATCACCGGTTTCATGGTCGGGAAAGCCTACGAGGCCGGCGGTATCGCCAAAGACGGTGCGAAGCTTGTCACCGCCGTGTCGTGCGTGAATGTACCAAAATTCACGGTCATCGTGGGTGGTTCACACGGTGCTGGGAACTATGGAATGTGCGGACGAGCGTACGACCCACGGTTTTTGTTCATGTGGCCGAACAGCCGAATTTCCGTGATGGGAGGGCCGCAGGCAGCCGATGTCTTGACCACCGTCAAACAAGATCAACGAGGTCGAGAAGGAAAAGACGCCATGGAGGGCGAGGAACTGGAAGCGTTCCGTCAACCCATTCTCGAAAAGTACGAAACCGAAGGAAGCCCGTACTACTCCACGGCGAGGCTTTGGGATGACGGCATCATCGATCCGCGCGACACACGGGATGTGCTCGGATTGTGTTTAACGGCGGCCCGAAACGCCCCGCTTCCCGACAACCGCTACGGCATATTCAGAATGTGATTTCTGTATTGCAAATTTGAATTTTCAATTGGAGAAATAGAAATGAAAACCATGGACTCACCCCCCGCCACCACGATGGTCTCCTTGACCATTGAAGGCGCCCAAGCCAACCTGACACTCACGCGGCCCGACAAATTCAACGCCATGAACGTGGACATGATTCAGGAATTGATCATGCTCCTCGAGTGGACGGCGGAGCGCAGTGCGGGACGGTGTGATGCGCTGCACGATCCGAACGGCCAACCCTACTTGCGAACCTTGGTGCTGCGAGGGGAAGGAAAGCACTTCTGCGCTGGTGCAGACATCAACATGATGCGCGACGCAGGAGCGAACACGCCAGAGGAAAACAGGGCCGATTCAGAGCGGCTGGACCGCCTTTTCAACGGCCTCTGGGCCCATCCTTGCTTCACCGTTGGAGCCGTACAAGGCGTGGCTTTGGGCGGTGGTGCCGGCCTTGTTTCGTGCTGCGACTATGTCGCAGCGACCGCCAACGTCCGACTGGCCCTTTCAGAAGGGAAACTTGGCATCCTTCCAGCCGTCATCGGACCCTACGTCTACCGGCGGCTTGGCTCGGCCACCTTCCGCCGGCTAGCGATGCAGGCGAGCCGAGTGAGGAGCGAAGAAGCCCTTCGCATTGGATTGATCGAGGAAATCGTTGAATCAAAGGACGGCTTAGAAAGGGCGGTGGACGCCATCGTGGCTGAGGTCATGACAACGGGCCCGTCTGCGGTCAGCCTCTCAAAAGAACTCGCCCTTGGATTTGACCGCTGGACCGGAACGGACGAAGCGCTGCGAAATTGGACATTGGACTTCACCAGCCGCATGCGCGGCTCGAACGAGGGGCAGGAGGGGTTGTCTTCCTTCCTTGAGAAGCGAGCCCCGAACTGGAAACCCGAGACCGACGAATGAGGAGGGATTGAAATCAAGGTCTTGGTAGCGAATCGCGGTGAAATTGCCTGCCGCATTTTGCGCGCTTGTCGCGAAGCCGGGCACCCTACCGTAGGGATTTGCGCCTCCAACGATGCAGGCAGCCTGTTCACGGAAATGGCCGATGAAGTCGTCGTGCTCAACGGCGAAACCATCGCAGAAACCTACCTCGATCAGCAACAGATCATCCAAGCTGCGAAAACGATGGGCGCAACAGCCATTCACCCGGGTTTCGGCTTCCTCAGCGAGCGAGCTGATTTTGCAACCGCCGTTGAAGCAGCCGGATTGATCTGGATTGGGCCGTCCGCCCTTGCCATCACAAAGA
>CAXHCG010000008.1:0-22898 GCA_964014905.1 uncultured Candidatus Poseidoniales archaeon
GTCTCGTGGGCTCGGAGATGTGTATAAGAGACAGCCTTTATCTTCCTTGAAGGTCCACCAACGGCCAACGGTAAACCTGGAATTCATCACGTTGTGGCTCGAACCTACAAGGACCTCGTCTGCCGATGGAAAGCGATGGAAGGTTTCCTTGTTGAGCGGAAAGGGGGCTGGGATACCCACGGCCTGCCAGTGGAAATCGAGGTCCAAAAGCGGTTGGACTTGATGAGCAACGAAGCCATTGAAGAATTTGGCATGGCGGAATTCAACAAGGCCTGCCGAGAATCCGTGTGGACCTACGAAGCCGCCTGGCGCGAGATGACCGAGCGAATGGCGTACTGGGTTGACCTCGACAATCCTTACGTGACCCTCCACAACGATTACGTGGAATCTGCTTGGTGGGCGTTGAAACAAATGTTCGACAAGGGCCTGCTTTATCGAGGGCACAAGGTGCTTCCATACTGTCCACAAACGGGCACCTCCTATTCCAGCCACGAGGTGGCGCTCGGCTACAAAGAAGTCGAGGAACCATCGGTCTATGTGAAATTCAAATTGAGCGACGACAACGCCTCAATTCTCGCTTGGACGACCACGCCTTGGACGCTTCCTGGAAACGTCGGTTTGGCGGTTGGGCCCGATGTCACCTACGCTCGATGCCGCATCAAAGAGGCTGCAGGTGAGGCATGGACCGGTGCGGGCGGTGCAGATGTTGGTGAAGAGGTCATTCTCGCCAAGGACTTGATGAAGGAAGTCTTGCGCCACCACGTTGACATCATCGAAGAATTCCCAGGATCCTCGCTGGTTGGACGAGCCTACGAACCCTTGTTCCCAGAGGCGGTGCCGCAGGGCGATTCAACCACGGCTTGGACCGTCCTGGCGGCCGATTGGGTCACCACCACCGACGGCACGGGCGTGGTCCACACCGCCGTGATGTACGGTGAGGACGATTACAACCTCGGAATGGAAGCAGGCCTCCCCGCTCACCATACGGTGGGCATGGACGGGGCCTTTGTGGAAGGGACGCATCCGTCGTTGGACGGCAAGTACGTCAAGTCATGCGATGAGGCCATTATCGCTCTTCTTTCATCACCCGGAGGCAGCAATGGAACGGGTCCAGAAAGCGGTTTGTTGTACCGAGAAAAAGAATACCTCCACGACTACCCGCATTGCTGGCGAACCGACCACCCACTCCTCTACTACGCGATGGATTCCTGGTTTGTTCGCATGACGGCGGTCAAGGAAAACCTCCTCAAATTCAACGACAAAGTCGAATGGGCGCCCGATTGGGTGGGTGAAGGGCGGTTTGGTGAATGGCTCCGCAACGTGAAAGATTGGGCCATCTCCCGGGAACGGTATTGGGGCACGCCTCTCCCTGTTTGGCGAAGCGAGAGCGGAGAAATGAAGTGCGTTGGCTCAATTCAAGAACTTCAAGACGAAGTCGCCAAGGCCGTCGCAGCGGGCATTGAAAATCCGGACTGTCCGAACGATGTTGATCTTCATCGCCCCGTTGTCGACGGCTACACGTTGCTTTCCGATTCTGGCCAACCGATGAAGCGGGAACCGTTCGTCATGGATTGCTGGTTTGATTCGGGATGCGCTCCGTTCGCCCAGTGGCATCACCCTTTCGACAACGAATCAACGTTCAACGCCTCCTTCCCCGTGGATTACATCTGTGAGGGCGTTGACCAAACGCGAGGCTGGTTCTACACCTTGCTGGCCGTTTCGGCCACCGTGTTTGACAACATGGCCTACAAACGGTGCCTATCGCTCGGTTTAATTTTAGACGCCGAAGGCAAAAAGATGTCCAAATCCCGTGGCAACATCGTGGACCCGTGGGACCATTTCAACCGAGAAGGAGCAGATGCAACCCGCTGGTACATGGTCACGGCTGGCGCACCTTGGAACCCAATGAAGTTCGATCCAAACGGTGTTCGAGAGACCTATGCGAAGATGTTCCTAACGATGTGGAACGTGTACAAATTCCACGCCGATTATGCGGCGCTTGATGGCTTCGATCCAGAGGCTCAAACCGTTGAGGTCGAAGAACGCAGTGCGCTTGACCGTTGGATTCTTTCTCGCCTTCACACGGTGGCGACAGCGTACCATGAAAACTTCACCAACTGGCAATTCCACAAAGCGTGCAGGGACCTGGAAGACTTCATGGTGAACGATGTCTCAAACTGGTACGTGCGTCGTAGCCGACGACGGTTGTGGGATGAGGCGGACAGCCATGACAAATTGGCCTGCCAGCACACACTGCACGAGGTCCTTGAGACCGTGTGCAAATTGGTGGCTCCAGTCTCGCCGTTCATGGCGGACCACATCCACCGAAACCTGACGGGAACGAGCGTCCACACCGCCAACTGGCCACTCGGCATTCCTGGAACACTGGAAGGGGCGACCGCTGATGATTGGGACGAAGCGGCCGCAAAAGCGACCGCCGTGCTCCCGCCACAAGACCTCGAACTTGAACGCACCATGGCCTTGGTCCGAGAGCTCGCCGAAGCAGGCCGCCGGATTCGAATTGACGGTGGTCGCCGTCAGCGTCTCCCTTGCGCTCAGGGATGGATTGTCGCCGGACCGGACCTCAGTGAATTTCACGATTTGCTCGCCGAGGAATTGAACGTCGAAGCCATCCGTGTTGAGAACGATCTTGACCGTTTCCAGCGCATCGAACTCGCTCCAAACTTCAGGGCCCTCGCCCCCAAAGCCCGCTCTGAGGTCAACAAGGTCGCTCAGGCGATTCGGTCTGCAGAAGATCCCGAAAGCCTCCTGGCCGCCATCAACGACGGAGGCGCTGAAGTTCTCGGCGTGATGGTGGAGCCAACCGATGTTGAAGTGAAGCGGGTCGAGCGGGAAGGGTTTGCCGCTCAGACCGTCGAAGCCGAAGAGGAAAGCCTGCATGTCAGCCTTGTTCTGGACATGAACGACTCGCCGGCCCTGCTCTCAAAAGGGATGGCCCGGGACATCGTTCGCCGTGTTCAAGCAAAACGGAAAGACCTGGATTTGGCCATCGAAGCCAGCATTGACCTGGAAATTTGGCTGGCCAACGCTCCAGAGATGATGCCAAGCGATGAACAATGGGTCGCGACCGAAACCCGATCCGCTGCCTGTGTGTTCCACGGAACAAACGACCAAGCCCCGAGCGATGCCGAGCAGTTTGAAGTCGACGGAACCATCGTTCATTTCACCGTGAACTGAGGTCTCTTTGTGAGGATTGTATCCCTTGTTCCGAGTCTGACGTTAACCCTTTTTGACTTCGGTCTTGGGGCGAACAGCATCGTGGGCAGAACGCCCTGGTGCATTCACCCCAAAGCACAGGTGAGCAAGGTTCCCATCGTGGGAGGGACGAAGACGCCCTCTCTCTCAAAAATTGAAGCCGCCCAACCCGACCTCGTCGTGATGGACAAGGATGAAAACCCGAAAGCGGTGTATGAATGGTGCCTTGAGCAAGGTTACGCCACCTTTGTGTGCGATGTTCGCCATCCATGTGAAGTCCCTGACATGCTGCGAGAACTCGGAGCAGCGGTGAAATGCTCCAGCGCCGCAGAAACATTGGCCGCCTCGATTGAGTCGGCCCTTGCCGAGGTGCCAACCGCAGGACAACGCCGGGCGGTACCGCTGATTTGGCACAAGCCCCTGATGGCAGCCAACGGGAGCACCTACGCTGGCAACATGTTGGCTTGCATGGGCTATGATGTGCCCGATATTGAACCGGAGGGAACGGGTTATCCAGAGGTCACCCCCGAACTCATGGTTGAACACGGCATAACCGACCTCTTTCTTTCCAGTGAGCCTCACGAATTTACCCTTGAGGAAGGCGAAGCGATCAAAGCATCTTTTCAGAGCATGGGATTCCCAGCGCCAGCCATCCACTTTATCGACGGAGAGGATTTGACATGGATGGGAAGTCACACGGGAGTGGCTTTGCGCCGACTTATGAGTCAACTCAATGTGAAATAATTCCCGCTCGGCTCCGTTCATCCTTCTCAGGAAAGCGACGGCTTCAAAACACGCCGAAGCGAGGGACCGTCATGCGCCGAACGCTCCTCGTGATGGCGATGGCCATGTCCATGTTGCTCGCCGGTTGCTTTGGTGATGGCAGTGGCACGGTCGAAAAGGAAGATGAAGCGCTCATCTTTGACGACTACATGCGCATCGACGGACAGCCACATGAAGTCGAGCGCATGTTCCATACCGTTGATTTGCGGACCAATCAAACAACGAACACCACGTGGGCCGTGTTCGATGCCTCCTACGGTGGAAATTGTTGTGAGCACTACCTTGCCACCGACATTGACGGCCAAATCCTGAACATCGGCGGAGAATACCCGGTCTTTTCCACCGATCGAGGACACCTTTGGGACACCTACATTCCACCCGCTCTCCCAGATGCCCAATGCAGGACGTTCGTGCCCACCAACCCGGGACAAGAAGGTCTGGGGGAGGGAAGCATCGTACAAGCGACCAACGGGGACATCATCTCGATGTCGTGGTTCCCTTACGTTGGTGGCGATCTTAAACTCGACAAGTTCTATGCCATCCTCTACGACGAATCGGAGGGCGAATGGAAGTGGTGTTACAACCGAATCACTGAACCGTTCTACGACCGCTCTTGGCAGGTAGAAGTGATCGGCCCCATCAGCTCCTCGATTGGCGACGGAGAATGGGCAAGCATCGTGGTGTCCAATTTCTGGCACCAAACGCAAAACGCCGGAGGCCAAATCAGCGTTGATGGACTGAACTACTACCCCTTCCAATTCCCCAGCCGAGATGGCGGCGACCCGTCCATCGAACTTGACCTTGACTTCTCCGAAGCGGACCTCCCCGCCTATTGGGACATCAACAAACCTCACAAAGAAATGAGGGCCTTCCCCCTTCCAAGCGGCGGCTTGATTTTCCCCTCCTATTACAACAACGGCAACGCGGCTTACATGGACACGACCCTTTCTTGGAACGAACTTGAAGTGCAATTCCCCTCTGAATACTGCCAAATCGACCGCAAAGGCTCCATCCATTGTGTGGTGAACAGCGGAACAAGTTTCACGCACTACCTCTCCACCGACGGCGCCAACACGTGGTCAAATTACACCTACGGCCTTGACACAACCGCCTCACAAATCGAAGAATGGGAATTCCAAGCCAATGGGGAATTGGACCTCTTTGTCCTCAACGTTCGCTACCAGTCCACCGAAGGCCCCGACGTTGACACGGTCTACCACGTCCGCGGTTATTCCGAAGACATGTCCCCCGACACGTTGACCTACATCGGGCAGGGCGACCTCGATTCAACCTCCGGAGCAGGCAACGACATCCGCTTTGACTTCGCATCGCTTGCAGTGCTCAATGATGGGGGGGTTGTTGTGGCTTACCACGACTCAACCGACCCCGACCCACTCTTTGCCGTTGAATTGGAAATGCCTGCCTGATCATTCAACATCGGCAAACATCTCGAGAATATCACCGAACAGCGCCTTTGCCGTACCGGTGCTCTTCTCAACCAACCGCTTGACAATCAGTTCGGGTGTTGAACGTGCGAGATGGTTTCGCTTCGGGGTGCGGTCGACGAGCAACTCCAAGTCTGGACCAAGTCCACTCGCCTCGATGCCGTCAACCCGCATATCGTCCCGTCCCGTTGAGGCGAGGATAGCAGGAGCAAGGTGGGTGACCAGCAGCATCGATGTGTCGGACTGCGCCTCGGCCGCCAACAGCATACCAGCGATAATCCGGGCACCAGCACCGGGTTCAGTGATGGCTTCAAGTTCATCGGCGAGGATCAACTTCGGCGTAGGATCGCTGACCACTGTAGCCAACTCGACGAGGGTTTGTTCAAGCGCTCCAGCGCTTTGGGTCCCCCCTGCTTTGGCCAAGATATGGAGCGCCTCAACCTGGCCGACGCGTGCGTGTTTCGCCGGGACAGGCAAACCCATGTGGGCCAGGATGCACGCATGGGCCATGCATTCCAAGAGCGTGGTTTTTCCACCCGAGTTGGCTCCTGTAAGCAGAGCAAGGGATTGCTGGTCGCCCTCAATGGCCGCCGAGCCGAGACCGTAGGTCACGGGGTCGGGGTCAACACCGAGCAGGATATGCCGTCCTTCATCCAACCAAAGACCATGGTCCACGAGTTCAGGCATGACACAGCGGTCATGGCGAGCCCAGCGAGCGATGGTCAACCACTGGTCAACCTCGATGAGCCGGCTCACGGCCTGTTCGCAATGGGCCTTCATGGGCCCGAGTTGCCTGGCAAGGTTCACCAGATGCTCGGTCTTCTCAGCCTTCAGTTTGGATTCAAGCGCCCCATCGATGCCATCGATGGTTTTCCGGTCAATCTTGGCCGGCCAAGCGTCGGTGAACACGTCAAACGGGCATCGAAGGTGGGCTGGTTCGAGGAAAGCGGCGAGGTGCTCACGTGCCTGTTGCATCGCTTCTTGGATGACATGGCCCGTCGCCTCCCTCAGCTTTCGTTGAAACGAAGTCCCGTCCGCTAATGCTTCGAGCAACTCAGCCCCTGAGAGGGCCATTTTCGCATCGTTCATGGCTTGCTCAACCTCTTGGTTGACGTCTTGTTCAAGCTGCTTTACCGTCTTCCATAGTTCGTCTTTGATGCGGGCCACTTCTTCGATTTGTGAAGCATCACCCAGCAAACCCATGGTTTCAGGAAGAGTTGAAAGGGGATTCAGTGCCTTTTCTAACTCATCAAACGCCACGCTGGATGGCCATCGACCGGCGCTCATTTCCTCGATGACCGAGCACACCACATCCAATGTCCTGCGGTTGTGAGTGAACCATTCGATGGTTCGCTCCGGTAGGATGAGGGCGTCGTCAGGAGAAGAGCCCAGCACCAGCCACCCGTCCGGCGCTTCCATTGGAGCACCCGTCCCCAACCAAGTAACGGTCTTGAAGACCGTGTAATCCTTCCATGTTTCCTGCTCGGTTGGTTTGAGAACTCGACAGTAACGCTTGAGGTGCTCGAGGGGTTCAGATGAGACCACAACACGCTCGTACCGTTCTTGTTTTTCCTTTAAACGACCAAGATTGCCCCATGCTTTCTGTTGTTCGTCCAACCATTCGGAATCAAGTTGCATCGCAGCGCCAATGAACTGGCGACGTGGTTCTGGGTCGGCGATGGGCATGAGCAGACCCATGCGTTCCTTGGTGGCAGAGCAGGCTGCAAAGGACTGGATGTGTGAGAGCAAATGCTGGTGGAGCTTCTGTGCTTCTTTGGTGGCGAGGAACGTGCCTTCCCCTCCTGCAAAGGAGCGAGCGAGGGAAAGCGCCCGCTTGACGGACAAGCCCTCCACTTCCGCCAGCCGACCTACGTCGCCGGATGCCAAGGTCGACACGACGGCTTCCTCCGAGCCGAAATGTTCCTTCATTTTCGAAGCCATTCGTTCGCTAACACCGGGAAGCGTAGTCAAAACCATGCAGCGCATCGTTTGTCAAGGGCTTAAGAGGATGACCCTCGGGCGTTGGAACTTCTCAAGTTTTGAGCAGAGATTGAACTTCAGCACGCACGCTGACCTTCGCCACCGTATTCAACCATGGGCGCCTTGAACAGGTCATCGCACGTTCGGTTCACGATTGGCAGCGTGAGGGTGGACTGTGCCCAGTTGAGGGTGTACCCTCCAGCAGCGCCCGGTGAAGGAACGTAGTCGCGCCCGGTTTGTGAAAGGGTAATTTCAATGGAATCACCGGCGCTGATGAATACATCCATTGGCATGAATTCCATTTTTCCGGTGATGCTCTGGAAGCCCAGGAGGAATTCCTGCCCGTCTCGACCGCCTTCATGGAATCGGAAGTCCATCACGGCATGACCCAGACGCAGTCCGTTGCTATCGCTCATCTCGAGGTAGCCGTGTGCGCCGTTTTGTGTGTGGGGAGTAATGGCGATATGGAAGGATGGCATGCCCGCGATGTAAACGTCTTCCTCAAAGGGGCCGTAGGTCAACGTAATGGTTTCAGTGGTTGTGAGCATTGAGGCTCCAGAAGGGTTTAGATCGGCGCCCCCAATCTCCCGGTATTCGGTATCAGGTGCCGGATAGGTGGATTCGAAACGCCAACCGCCGTGGTTGTCTTGCATCTCAACGCCAAGGGTTGGTTCACGTCCTTCTTCTCGCAAATACCAATCAAACCAGTACAGCATCTCGTCAGCCCAATCCCATCGAAGCGTGTAGGGGTAAGCCTCCGCACCTTCCCCCGACGGTAGACCGTTGTGACCGGATCGGCGATCGGGGTAGTCATGGGCCCACTGGCCTGCGAGTGTCTTAATCTCAATGCCAGCGTCCTCGATCTGCTGATGGATGGGGAAGGCCATGTGCGGGTCAACGTTCCAGTCTTGCATGCCTTGAATGAGGTAGACTGAACCGTTGTAATTCTCAACGACACGGTCAAGGAAGGAACGTTCGGTCCAGTAGTCGTTTCCGGCGTAGGTCACCATGCCACCTGAAAGATAAGCGGCTGGACCGTTGACGTAGCCTTCGAGGTACCCTTCGCAAAGCGTATGCGCATCTTCGCTGTCGCCATCGATGCCAAACGAACCGTACACACCGTTGTGCATAATGGCTCCACGGGCTTCCATGCTTCCATTTCGCCACATCAGTTCGTGAACACCGATGAGCCCGGACATGGGCACGATGGTGGCCAAGTGTGGATTCCCAAAGGTTGCTGCCTGCCACGGCGTTGAGCCGTCATAGGATTTGCCAATGAGGCCAACGTTGCCGTTTGACCATGCTTGTGTTCCAAGCCATGTCACCGCAGCATCAATGCCGCGCTGTTCGTCGGTGCCCATCAGGTCCATGCAGTGGTTGGATTCACCGGTTCCAAAGACGGAAACTTGCGCCACTCCGAATCCGTGAGGGACGTAGTTTTCGATGAGCATCTTGCCGAGCCGGTCAGCCGGCGTAAGCGCGTCAACATCGCCGTCGTTGTAGTACGGGCCAACTTCGGCGATGACTGGAACTTGGCAGGAAGCATCAACGCTTTCACTTTCCCAATCGCAACCCTCGATGACCGGCAACCACAAGCCAAGGTGAACTTCAGCATCCCCGGTTAAGCCTGCCCCACCGTCGGCGGCGGTGATGGTAGGCACTGGAACGTAGACCGAGCGAACAGCATCGATCGGGTAGGAACCGTTGATGCTCACCCGCGCATAGATGTCTTGGTCGTTGTAGACAAGGTCGGAACGGTCCCACGGTTCGGGGTAGAGGTTGTCTTCAGCCTCTTGCGTTGTTTCGTTGGATTCCTCGCCAAAACATCCGGCCAGCATGCTGGTCGAGAAGAGCAGCACCACCAGCACGGGTTTGATGTCCATGATGTTGGGGGGTGCAAAGGCTTGCTTTGAACCAATCGGAGTCGTGTGCTTCACTCGCTATCGGAATCGTCGGAAGATTCGGCCTTTTGACTGGCGAGTTCAGCACGAACTTCCTCCATGTCAAGTTCCTGCAACTTGGCAATCAAGTCCGACAGAGCGTCTTCGGGGAGGGCGCCAGGTTGCATGAAAACGCCGATGCCTTCCTTGAAGGCGATGGTCGTTGGAATCGAACGAATGCCAAACATGCCAGCCAGTCCTTGTTGTTCTTCGGTGTTGATCTTTCCGAAAACAACGTCTGGAAACGCTTCTGAAACACGCTCGTAAACGGGACCGTAGGCTTTGCAGGGACCGCACCACTCGGCCCAAAAGTCGAGAATGACAAGTTCATTGTTTTCAATGGTTTCCGCAAAGATGGGCTCGCTGAGTTCAAGGGTGGCCATGGACGGGACCTGTCCTCCCGCCCTTTTGAAGGCATGTGAAAGCCTATGGCCGGAGGAACGCGCTTATCACCCGCCAATTGTTGCATCACCTATGAGCCGCCGATTGACACTCGCTCTTCTTATCGTCGCCCTGTTCCTTGGCCAGAGTGCAAACACCGTCCTTCTTGACGACCAAGCATCGTTGAGCGAGGCGGGTGCACGGGCCACCGATGTACGAATCAGTGAGATTCTGGTTTCTGCTTCATCCGAAGATTACAACGGAACCGACTGGAACAACGACGGGGACATCGGGTCAATGTCTGACCAGTTCATTGAATTATGGAACGCAGGCACCGAAGCGGTTGACGTTTCAGACTGGCTTCTCGATGACGTGGCTGGAGGCGGCTCGGCTCCATGCCGCCTTGCTTGGAACACCACCATTCAAGCCGACAGTTACATCGTGATTTTCCGGGCGAGCTCTCGAATTGAACTCGATTACTGGGACGGTGATACCGCCACCATCTCCGACAGTGCAGGGAACGTTGTTGACACCCTCTCGTTCCCCGGCGAGGATTCATGGTGGGACACGAGCTACGCAAAAGGCGCTAACAACAACGTGTCCAAAGTTTCACCACCCACACCGGGATGGGGCGACGGTGGAACCCATGCCTTCGCCCAGAACATGGTACGCTGCTATGGCCTCAACGACAACGTCCATTCCGGTGCCTACGTGCTGAAGGGACGAGTCGTCCCGATGACCGGCGAGGCCGATGTCATGAACAGCGGCCATGTTTTGGTCAAGGACGGCATGATTGAGGGCGTTTGGGATACCACCGTTCCTTCCGACATCCAACTCACAAACGTTCCCGTTATTGAGACCAATGGCACCATCTACCCCGGTTTGCTCGATTTGCACAATCACCTCCACTACAACCAAGCTCCACTGTGGGACATGACCCCTCACCTGTCCGAAAACAACCGCAATGCATGGGGCGGCTACAACAACCGATACGAGTGGAAAAACCATCCAGATTACAGCGAGCAAGTCACGAAACCGAAAATGCTGGTTCACTCTGGCCCGTATTGGAACATGGAATCTGAAGCGATGAAGTACATCGAAATGAAATCCCTCGTCGGTGGAGCAACCGCCGCCCAAGGTGGACCGAGCAATCCCGATGACAGCTACGCCACCGTGCTCTCAAGGAACATCGAAGACTACAACTTTGGCAGAGACGAAATTCACACAAAGGTGACGGAACTCACCTCAGATTACGTCGGAAACCACATCAAAACGGGCAACGCAAGCGGAGAATTGGATGCGTGGTTTATCCACATCGCCGAGGGCGTGGACGAACGAAGCCGTGGGGAGTTTGACATTTTGGTCCAAAACAACCTGTTGGTTGGCGAGCTGGTCCTGATTCACGGTGTTGCGCTCGGCGCCCAAGAATTCCGTCAGATGGCTGACGTCGGTGCGACGCTGGTCTGGTCGCCTCTCTCCAATCTCCTGCTGTACGGCCAAACCGCTGACATCGCCGCCGCTAAGGAAGCAGGCGTCCACATCGCACTGGCTCCCGATTGGGCTCCTTCGGGATCAAAGTCCCCCCTCCATGAACTCAAGGTCGCCGACCTTTGGGACGACGAAATGCTTGGAGACATCTTCACCGACTACGAACTGGTGGACATGGTCACCGCCGGTGCTGCCGAAGCGACAAACTGGGACAGCGAAGTAGGAACCATTGAACCGGGCATGGTCGCCGACCTGGTCGTGGTTGACAACATCCATGCCAACCCGTACCGGAACCTCATCAACGCCATCGACCCTGACGTTCGCTTGACCGTGGTCGGTGGACTTGCTGTTTACGGCGATGCAGACATCATGACGTCGCTTAAGGGAGCAGACAATGAACCCGCCGGTAAATTCGGCAAAGCGGTCGATGTGACGTTCCTCGCGGCTCCCGAAGGAGCACAGACATGGTCGAGCATTGTGGAAAATCTGACCATGGCCATGCGCTTCGACGTCGACGAAATGAGCGCCGCTTTTGGTGATGCAAGCGACTTTGACAGCGTCACTCGGGACATGGCCTACGTTGGCTTGGACCCGTGGTACACCTACGGTGATGAGCGCTATTTCAACGTCCTTAACGGGTCGGGAACCGCTAATTTCCAAATCGATATGTCGTTGCTCTACGACCGGTATTACGACCGGGCTGAAAACCTTGCAGCCGTGTCTGATTTTGACGTCATTGAAGCGCCAGAACCACAACCATGCGCTGATGGAAGCATGCCTCCTTGCGCAACCACCAACCCCGACAACGGAGGGGGCGAAGACGACGATGATGCGACCGACCCGACCAATTCCAGCGACGATAACGGGGATGTAAACACCGGAAACAACGGTCAGAACGACGCCCCAATTGACACCTCGCAGGCAGAAGAAGAAGACGTCGAAGGCACAGCCCTCTTGCTGTTCTTTGGCTTGGTCATCGCCATGTTGACCGCCTTGTACTTCGTTTCCCGAGGAGGTGAAGACGCGCTGGCGGCAGAAGTCCAAATCGAAAAGATGTGGGACGAACAAGAGGCTGCGGCGAAGAGTGCAGAAAGCTTCGTTCCTGCGCCACCACCCATGGCACCGCCGGGCGATGAACACGAGTGATCAGGACAAGTCCCATTCAGGGCCAGAGGCCGTGTCGGTGACGACCACACCCAAATCGGTAAGTTGGTCTCGAATCTTGTCGGCCAGTGGCCAGTCTTTGTTTGCTCTTGCCTCGCCTCGTTGAACCAAAAGCGCCTCGACTTGGTCGGCGATTTCGGCCTTGCGTGGGTCTTCCACTGGCTCGGCCAAAGCAACCTCTTGGGACGGAAGCACACCGAGAACGCGTCCTGCGGTCTCCTCCAGCAGGTCTACAGCGTAATGAGCGAAGGCGTTTCGATCCGCTTCATCAAGGTCAAGAGCCAGCGTTTTGCTCATGTCTCGAACCATTCCAAGCACCTTCGCAACCGCTTCGCGAGAATTGAAATCGTCGTCCATGGCCTTGGCGAAACCTTCACCCATTTTCTCAAGCAGACCCAAGGAGCGAGCCAAAGGATGGGCCGATGCAAGGTCGGGTTGGGGGAGGGCGACCGGAGGACCCTCGCCTCTTGCCTTGAGTGCGCCGACATAACATTCCAGAAGCCGGTTGTAATTTCGCTCCGCATCGTTGAGCAAAGTTTCATTCATGTCAATCGGTGAACGGTAATGGGCATTGATGAGGGCAAAGCGTAACACCATGGCATCAACCTGAGCAAGAATGTCCCGAATCGTCCAGAAATTACCGAGCGATTTGCTCATCTTTTCCCCGTCGATGTTGACAAAGCCATTGTGCAACCAGTGGTGAACAACCGGTGAGTGACCGGTGTGACATTCACCTTGACAAATTTCTGCTTCGTGGTGGGGGAACCGTAGGTCGTGCCCACCCCCGTGGATGTCAAACTCGTTACCAAAGTAATCCATTGACATCGCGGTGCATTCAATGTGCCAACCCGGTCTTCCGGGACCCCACGGCGAATCCCATGTTGGTTCCTCGGGTTTGGCCGCTTTCCACAAGGCGAAGTCTTTGTGATCGCGCTTGCCAGATGCGGTAGCGTCAACTCGACCACCTGCTCCTGAACGAACAGCATCGATGGATTGTCCGGTCAATTGGCCGTATTTTTCGGGTGCTGATTCCACGTCAAAATACACGCCGTCATCGGTCACGTAGGCATGGTTCTTGTCGATCAGGTCTTGCGTGATGCGAATCATGTCGTCAACGTATTCCGTGCAGCGCGGGTAATCATCGGCTCGGAGAATGTTTAGTGCATCCATGTCCTCGTAGTAGGTCTCAATGTTTTTGTCAACAAGCGATTTCCAATCTCCGTTTAATTCGTTGGCTCTTTTGATGATCTTGTCGTCAATATCCGTGAAGTTTTGCACATAATGGACATCGTATCCGCTGGCTTTGAGCCACCGATGTATCAAGTCAAAGGCGAGGTAGCACCTTGCATGGCCAAGATGACATCGGTCGTACACCGTCACACCGCACACATACATTGAGACCTTGCCGGGTTCAAGCGTGGTGAAATTCACCTTTTCTCGTCGGCGAGTGTCGTGCAAGCGGATGGGCATGGGCTTCAAAGGGGGCTAGAACGGGTTGCACTTGAAGGTTCATACGAGACCCGGGGTTGGCAGGCCTTATGGGGGACGAAGCACCGAAGCGCATCTTTGTCTCAGGCGTGAACGGGCACATCGGAAACCACATCGTTCGTGATCTTCTAGAACACGGATATGCCGTCCGTGGCTCGGTCCGAGACCTCAACGACCCGATAAAAACAGACCATGTCCGCGCGCATGCAAGTGACCTTGGTTGCGAAGACCGACTCGAACTGGTTCAAGGCGATGTGCTCGATGCCGATGGATGGGCTGAGAAAATGCAGGGGTGCGACGGTCTGTTTCATACAGCCACGATCTACTCCACACGAGGAACGCCCAATGAGATTCTTGACACGGCCAACAAAGGCACAACGCACCTGCTCCATGCGGCGGCAGAGGTTGGAATTCATCGCGTGGTCTACACGTCGAGCACGGCCGCCGTCGGGACGGCACCAAAAGGACGAATAAAGGACGAAACAGTGTGGAACACCGATGCCTCACTGCCCTACACCTTGGCCAAAACGCAATCTGAACATCTGGCTTGGGAACTGGCTGAAGAACTCAAACTTGACCTCCGTGTGATCAACCCCACAGCGGTCCTAGGAGGCGGATTTGTTCGCCCCACACCGAGCGTTGACTTTTTTCAGGACGCCATCGCAGGGAAATATCCGGTCGTGCCGAAATTCCCGATGTCCGTTGTTCATGTGCGTGATGTGGCTCGAGCCCATCGGCGGGCTTACGAAGTGGACAAGGCCGAGGGAAGGTTCATTCTTGCCCCGCACGCCAACATTAGCCTAGCGACCATCTGCAAGCGCATACGTACTCTCAACCCGTCGACCAAAGCACCTCGCTTCAGCCTGCCAAACCTGCTTGTTCCCATAGCGGTGTTTCAAGATTGGATTGGAGGGAAATTTGGGCGTCAGCGCTACCTCACACGAGCCGTCGCCAAGAACATGATGGGCGGGGATACCAATTACTCAAGTGCCAAAGCAGAGGAGGTTCTCGGCATGGAATGGGAGGACTTTGACACATGCATACAAGATACGGTCGACGTCTTCCTTTGACGGCCCAACAAGGTTTGTTGTTGGCTCATGCGAGCTACCTCCTACCCACGTTCACCATCCTTCTCGCCATGCTCATTCATGGTTCAGACGAACCGCGTGCCGTTCCGTTCTTTATTTCGGAAGCCGACCACACAGGATGGCAAGATGCTGTGTTCACCGTTGGATTGACGGTGAGTGGTTTGGTCCAAATGGCCTACGCCTGGCACCTCTACCACGCCCTTGACGCTGAGCGTCCGAAACTTTGGTTTGCGGCGACCTGTGCTGGAATGTTTGCGGCAGCCAACACCGTGCTCGTCAGCCATTTTGACATGTACGACTACATCAATCCACACATCCTGACCGCGATGCTGTCCTTTGGCGGCGGTGTCCTTTGGGCTTTCCTTGCCTGTCGAGCCCTCGGATTGGGTGCAACCCTCCAAGGGGACCGACTTCGACGAGGGGGTTTTGCCATGGCCGCTCTTGGATTTGTCGTGATGATTATCGCCTTTGAAACGGCGGCCGGTGCGGTCAATCCAGTCGGTCTCACGACCGCTGAATTCCTCAATCAAGCCCAGGATGGCATTCGTGTTGCAGCACCGGCGGAGTACATTCTCGTTGCCGGGCTGATGATCTGTCTGGCCTCGTTTCGATACGAGCTGCTGGCCAAGGAAAACGAAGCAAAAACCAACCATCAAGGCCTCGATGGAGTGGAAGATTCAACCCCTTAGTCTGCCCGCAAAGCGAGGATTTCGCTTGGAATCGTGTAGGTATAGGTCGAATGAGGCCCCTCCAACGTCAAGGATGAGCCATCGTCGTGAAAAGAAATTCTGTTGAAGGTGCTTTGGATGGTGTGGAGCGGCATGTTCGCAACCAAAACGCCCGCTTGGGTGACGGAGATGCCGGTTGGAACGGAGGGTGACTCGGATTGGAACACAAGCAGACCATCGTGGACCGTGACGTCCCCCAGACCGTCAAACATGCGATGGAAGGCAGAGCATATTGCGTCCCAGTCATCGTTGAACGTCAACCCCATGCTGCCGTCTCTGGGTTGACCTGTTTAGCCCTTTGGGGGACACCTTTCCTTTTTTGTTCGGCGTGTTGATGCTCGACGGCCACGGCCAAGACTTTCTCGTCAAGGGAGGACATGGCCACCTTTGAGCGTAAGGTCCCTTGCAGCGGCACATCGGTTGTTTTCAAATACACCTGAACGGTCAACTTTCGGTGGCTCAAGAGGTGTTCAACCGTGCCACATGCCAGCCAATCTTCGTCTGGGGTCAGGGAACTGGTTTCATGGTAGACCGGGCCCCAGAGGCCGGCGAACATGCCCGACAGTGGCCGTTGGTGGAGGACGGGCCGCCCATCTGCTGCGATTTCAACCACGGCAAACATGGAGACGGCCTTGACGCGACTTTTTCTTGGCGTTGGAAACCGCTCCGGTTCGTGCCCACCCTGGCATGTTGATTGGATGGGGCAGCCTCCGCACTTCACGCGTCTGGGCGTGCACACCGTGGCACCCAGTTCCATCAAGGCTTGATTCCAGTCCCCAGGACGTTCGGAAACCAGTGCTGAGTCAGCCCACGCTTGGACCGCTTTGGGAGCCGGATCGGACTGTGCGGTGTGCCGCGCCATGACGCGTCGAATGTTGCCGTCTACGCAAGCAACCGGCTGGTCAAATGCAATGCTCGCTACGGCAGCAGCGGTGTACGGACCAATTCCGGGGAGCGATAGGAGGTCTTCATAGGTCCCGGGCAACTCACCATCAAACCCGCCTTGATCGCTTGGAAGCATGACCCGTTGGCTCAGTGCATGGAGCCTACGGGCGCGACTGTAGTACCCTGCACCTTCCCATGCTTTGAGAACGGCATCCACCGCTGATGTCGCCATGGACTCGATGGTCGGAAAAGCATCAATCATGCGCTTCCAGTACACCATTCCTCGACTGACCTGCGTCTGCTGGAGAAGAATTTCACTCAGAAGAATCGCCCAAGGGTCGCTGGTGTGCCGCCACGGCAAGTCGCGCTGATGTTCATCGTACCATGCCAGCAAGTCCTGGTGGTCGTTGGAGGAAAGCACGCCTCAACCTCAAGCTTCTGCGGGCTCTTTGGCAGGATCTGCTGCCGCTTTTTGAGCGTCGATTTTGGCGTCGTTGGCCTTGATTTGTTCCCAAACCAATTCGGCAACGTCCTTCACTTCCATCTCGGCCCCGATGGCGCTCAGGCCGTCGGTGACCATGGTTGAACAGAACGGACATCCGACCGCCACGGTGTCAGCACCGGTAGCCGCGAGTTCCTTGGAACGAATCACGTTGACCCGGTCGTATCCTTCGTCAACAATCTCTTCCATCCACATCTGAGCGCCTCCCGCACCGCAACAGAAGGATTCTCGCCCGTGCCGTTCGGGTTCAACGTCAACACCACCAATCGCATTGCGAGGAGCATCCAATTCTCCACCGATACGACCGAGGTAGCACGGGTCGTGGAAGGTGACTGAGCCATCGTGCTTGGGCTCGGGTAATTTCCCTTCAGCTTGGAGATGGTTGATGAGTTGGGAGTGATGCATGACTTCAATGTCCTCGCCTCCGTAGTCTTTGTATTCCTTCCCGAGGGTGTGGAAGCAGTGTGGGCACGAAGCGACGATTTTCTTCACGCCGATCTCCTCGAAGGTTGAGAGGTTTGTTTCGGCAAGCATTTGGAAGAGGTATTCGTTTCCGGCTCGGCGTGCTGCATCGCCAGTGCACCCTTCCTGCATGCCGAGGATTCCGACGTCAAGACCGGCTTCCTTCATGATGCTGATGGTGTCCCTCGCTACCTTTTTGTTGCGTTCATCAAACGAGGCTGCGCAACCTGCAAAGTAGATGTATTCGGCGGGTTCGGCAACCTTGACATCCAACCCTTCTGCCCAGTCCCCTCGCTCGTGAGCCGGGAGTCCGTAGGGGTTGGAGTCGGACTCAAGGTTCTCGATGGTGGCCATCAGCGGCATAACCGTCTCCTCCACGCTCTCGTCGAACTCCATGCGTTCCATCATCAAATGGCGTCGGGCATCGGTCAGTTTAGGAACGTGGTCAATGTAAATGGGGCAGGCCTCTACGCAGGCGTGGCACGTTGTGCACGCCCAAATCGCGCCCTCGCCGAATCGTGAGATGATGTCCTCGTCGGGGACTTCATCGGCGAAGAGGGTGGTGGCGTTGTCGTTGGCGTAGTGCCGGACGTCGTGAATGATTTGCATTGGATTGAGGTCCTTGCCGCTGGCATAAGCAGGACAGACATCTTGGCAACGAGCACAGGAGGTGCAAGCCCAACCGTCGATGAGGTCCCTCCATGAGAAATCGGTGTAGTTAACGGTACCAAACGACTCGAGGTCAAGCTCATCGAGCAACACGGCCTTCCCGTTCTCTCCCCGGGCCAAAGGTTCCATCGTGGCCATTGGGCGCAGGTCGTGGAAGAAAACGTTGGGGAAAGCCATCACCAAGTGCATGTGCTTTGACAATGGAATGAGGAACAAAAACACACAGATGGCCAACATGTGCGCCCAATAAGCAGCGATGACGAAACTGGTTGAGGGAAACAATGTTGAAGCGACCCAATAACCGATAGGTTCCCACGTTTTGGAGATGGTCGCCTCACCGGCTTCAACGACAAAAGAGGTCGTGGTGATGGTCATGATGAGGAGAAGAATGACGTTGCCTTCAAGTTGTGATTTGCCCTTCAGTTTTTCAGGCGTGAAAACCAAACGACGAACAAGTGCAAGCACACAACCAACAAAGGCGATGGTGTACCCTACTTCAACCACTAAATTCCAGGGCCCCCTGAGCAAGTCAGGAAGAATTTTTTGAGAAAATTGGTTGCCACTGGCCAAATCGAACATGTCAGTGGAAAGCATGAGAAAGCCCCAAAACATGAGGACGTGGATGCCACCAGCAACACGATCTTTCAGCACTTTCTTTTGCCCCAACCAACCTGAAAGCACTTCCGATACGCGGGTACCCCAGTTGTCAAACCGGTTTTCTGATTTTCCTTTCAGAACGAGTTTTGTTGCTTTCGCAACCTGATAGCCAAAAAAACCACCAGAAACACCGAAAAGAACCAACAGGATGGCCCAACCAGGAATTGGCCCGTAGTCCAAAAACAGGGGGTGTTCCATCATTCTCACCGCTTTGACGCCGTAGCGTCGTCCTTCCGAGGCACGGCGGTGGTTTCAAACCACCGTAAAAACTGAATTGATTTTAATCACTGTGCAAGAAGGAATATGAAGCCGTGCCCAGTCTAAGGCACATGGGTGAGGTGCCAGCGCTTGTGGTGGCGAGCGCACCGGGAAAATGCATCCTCTTCGGAGAACATGCCGTGGTTTACGGTCAACCCGCAGTTGCTGTCGCCATCGAACAGCGTTTGACCGTTTCAATGACCGCGGCCCAGTCGTGGAGTGTGGACGGAAGCGCACTTGACAAGAACAAGCACCCCCACATCACCATGCTCAAGGAAAATTGGCTCAACGACGCTGAACCCATGGCCCTCCACATCTCCGGAGACATTCCACGAGCATCGGGTCTCGGGTCCAGTGCAGCCTTGAGTGCAGCGGTCGGTGCTGCTATGCATCAACTCGCCAACCCAGGCAAAGGGATCGACCGGGACGGTTTGAGCGCCCTCGCTCATCGCGCCGAAGCCCATGCGCAAGGTGGCCGGGCATCGCCGTTGGACGCATCCACCAGCGTTGAGGGAGGTGTCGTGGTGTTGTCGGACCAAAGGGAAACCATCGGACAGTGGATCTACACGCGTCAATTGGCCACGCCGGATGGGAAGCGTTCTTGGGAGGTTCACAAGCTGACGCCTCAGCATGACGAAGTTTACCTCGTGCTGGGCAACACCGGCGTGCACGCACCGACCTCACAACAGGTCACCATGGTGGCCGAAACACTCGCTGAAAACCCTTCAAGGATGATGGAAATCCAAGCGATTGGAACCATCGCACGTCGGGGTTTGGCTGCGTTGGTAGACGGCGATTACCAAGCGGTGGGTCACGCCATGAGTGAGAACCATCTTCTCTTGCGAAATCTTGGTGTTTCCTCGCCCGAATTGGAATCCTTGATCAGGGCGGCTGCACCGTCGTCTCTTGGTGTAAAACTGACCGGAGCCGGTGGCGGTGGTTGCATGGTCGCCCTCACCAGGGACCCAAAGCAAACCAGCGAAGCCATCGAACTGGCAGGTGGACGAAGTTTGGTTTCCCGAATCGGCAACGGTGGCGTACGCATCGAACAATGATGCGCTGTTCACACCTGCCGCTCGGAACACAACTCCGAACGCATTGGGTGCTGGGCGCAGAAATTCCTTTTATATACTAAAGGACATTCGGCCTTTATATGACCACCGATGAAGAACGCCTTACAGTTGTGAACGTTGTTGCCAGCACCCGTGTTGCCGAAGAACTCGACCTCCCCGACATTGCTATCCAACTCAACTGTGAGTATGAACCAGAACAGTTTCCGGGTGTCGTTTATCGTGTCACTGAACCAAAACTCGCCATTCTTATGTTCCGCTCAGGTCGTGCTGTCTGCACCGGTGGAAAGGACGAAGACAACATCCACACCGGAATTGACCGCATGATCAAGGATTTGCGTGCTGCAGGCATTGAGACATGGGACCTCAAGGACGTCACCATCGAAGTGCAAAACATGGTCGCCACCTATGCCCTTCACTACCCCGAAGATTACGATGGCGTCGACAAGTTCACCGGTGAGCCACAAGCTGGCGTTCCTCGCAAACTCAACCTCAATCACTTGACCTTCCACCTTCCCTTTGACAAGGTGGAATATGAGCCAGAGCAATTCCCTGGACTCATCTACCGACTCGACGACCCAAAGGTCGTTTGCCTTATCTTTGGCTCCGGAAAGATGGTCATCACCGGAGCTCGACACAAAGACGAGATTCTCGAAGCCGTTGAAATCATCAAGGACGAGCTGGCAGACCTGCTTTGAGTGCCTACAGCCTAAAGGCTGCAAGAGAAGTCTTGATGTCCTCCCCACCACGTGGGGTAACCATGGGGGAGAGTATCGGACGCCGAACACTTCCCGTTGCGTTGGCTCTTCTGCTCCTTGTCCACTTGGTTCCACTTCAGCACCATGAGGTGTTGGCCGAACAGACGGTTCACCAAGCGACAGCCGGAGACCCTGGAGTTTCGGACGTACCGACATGGCGAATCGGCGACCGATGGATCTACGCTGGAACCTTCGACCCGACGATTCTTGTCACGGACACCGGGGTGGAGGCCACGGTTGGAGAAATCCAAGGCGACACAACCGCAGAGGTCACCGGCATTAGCACGCAGACAGTGGACAACATGTCGGTGCTCGCCTACACCCTTCGGACATCAGCGAATTTCGATAAATCCGGCGTTTCACTCGAAGGCTATGCAGGTAACGTCTACATCCAATTTACGCAGACTGAATACCTCAGGGTGAGCGATCTTGCCACCATTCGTAGCGAACTTGACCTCTACATTCGATTCGTTCCAAGCGGAATCTCGTTTCTTGAACAACTTCTCGGAGACATCACCATCACCACCACGTACTCACCTGTGAGCGAAAATTACGACTTCCCGATTCGGGTTGATGAACGCTGGACGACCACCACCACCTCCTCTTCTCAATGGTCTGGGCAAAGCGATTACATCACGCCGTTCCCACCTCCTGAAACCGACACCAACACGACCACATGGGTGGTGACAGACACCGGGAAACCGAGGAACACCATCGGACAAACCATTGACTACGGAGGTTGCAATGAATCGTATGAGATGACGTCCATCAACAGCGATGGTATTTCCGAAGGTTATCGCTGGTATTGCCCTGAAGTGCGCAACTATGCTTGGCTCCACACGGCCGATGACATCGGGCTAACCATTGATTTCAAACTCAAGCGTTACGACCCGGTGGGCGCCACGGGTGTTGAACCCTACACCAATCCGGGTGACCGCTCCGACTGCCTCGAAGTCGTCCCGGAACGAAGCATCACGGCCCTCAACACGCCCATGGATGTCTGGGTGAACGCTTCATCGTCTTGCTTTTCCAACACGGCCGGCCTTTCCCTTGAACTCCACCATGAAGTGGAGGGTTTTGTGACCGCATTGACCACGGCCGCTAACGGCAGTGCGTGGACCACCATCGACATCGGTGATGCGTTTGACTCTTCAGCGACGCAACTCGATTATGCAAGCCATGGTTTGGTGGCCAAATCAAGCAATAAGGTCGGAGCGTCCACCGTGACCCTCGACCAGTACCTCGTGGGATTGGATGTCTTCGCCGATGAAGAAGCCGCCATCATCTTGCGAACGCGATGCACGGCCGATGCTTGTGTGATCACCCAACTCAACGCCCTCTCTGGATTTAACGTCCTGCCAGGCGATGTTTTGGACATTGAAGTGGCGTTTAACAACCGTGGCATCACAACATCCAGCGCCACGGACGCTCGCCTAACCACACCCGACGGTGTGGTGGACACCATTACCCTGCCAGCGCTTCAAACCTACCAAGCACACAAATTGTTTGGGATGTGGACCGTCCCTGAAGACGCACCGGTTGGTTCCTTGCAAATTCAGTGGGAGGCTGACGTTGGTCGCGTCAACACGGCCGACGCCGACTTCGATAACAACGTCGGAACCATCGAAGTCTTCGTGGGTCGCGTGCCAACGCCTGTTGCAGCTGAAGCGACCGGTCTAACCCGAGAATCGATCTTCATCAACGCCAGTGAAAGCTTTGATGAAGACGGTGGAAAAGTATCCTGTGAATTTTACGTCCCCTTTGATGATGGAACACGCACCTGGAACTACGAACGGATCGCTTCACCATCCTGCCTCCTGAATTACACCTGGATTGACGATGGCGTCTACCCAATCGAAATCACCGTCGAGGATGAAGAACGAGATGAAACCGTGATGCTCCTCAACGTGACCGTTGAAAACCGGGCGCCGAAGAT
>CAXHCG010000009.1:0-22192 GCA_964014905.1 uncultured Candidatus Poseidoniales archaeon
ATACCGGACACCGTCTCGTTAAGGGAGGCGTAAACGAACATCATCGCTTCAAATCCAACGGCGATAATTGGTAGGGCGAGGTTGATTGTGAAAATGAAGTACTTGAGTTTCGACATAAAGGAATTGTCAACCGTTCGCCATTCCAAAAGTTCAGTGAACCCTGCTGGGCCGCCGTTGAGGAGCGGAATAAAAACCAAAAACGTCGAGAAAAAGACGGTGTTGATGATGACTTTACCAAGGAACCCTTTGTACAGCGTTCGTGAGGTAAGGGCGCTCTCCTGAGTTTCGGATTCCTCGGCTTCCCGCTTCATTGAGGAGCGGATAAGGAGGAGTGCACAAACCGAGACCGGTGTGCCGATCAAGGTGATGGCCCACAAAGCCACTTGCTGATCGCTCACAAGGCTGTCAACGGTTGTTGAACAAACACCTATTCCCTGGCGAATACCTTCCGCTTCAGCCGTAATCTGGCCGTACCACACGTGCAATTGAGGTTCTGCTCCCGGGCCTGCACAACTTAGCCATGATGCGTTTTGGAGGGTGAAAGGTGGCAAGTCCTTGATCACAAGCCAAACAATGAGCGCCAGGATTGGCGCTATACACCAAGCATATTTCTGCAAGGATTTCCTGTACATGAATTTCAATCGGTCAATTTTGAAATAAACAGGGAAGAGAAGATAAAGGAACAGAGCGGCAATTTGTGCGGTAAAGAACACATCGATTTTCAAAATCCATGTGTAGTCCCAAATATGTTGGAATTGATGGCTGTAAGGAACAATGTTCACCGCTTGCCAGAGTCCTTTGAGTCCTTCACAAAGAAGCAAGGTGGCCATGAAACGGTTTCGCAGATTGTTCGAGTCTGAGCGCCACACCAGGTAAGCGAGGCCGATGATCCACAGCACAATGATGAGCGAAACCCAATTGATGACCATTTCAAGACCGAAAAACCGTTCTGAACTAAAGGCCAAAGCATAATGTTCACCGATGGAGGCCATGGTCAAACCTAGGGGGCGGAATTTTTAATCATATACCAGAGAAACCTGAAAACCGTTATTCTTTTCCAAAAATCAATATTCAACGGCCTTTGGTCTCAGTTGTGGTTTCATCTCCACCCAAAGCCGATTCAGTTGAACGGTGAGCGGTATTCGTGAACATCATCCGCAATTCGAAGCAATTGGTTGTATTTTGCCACGCGGTCTGAACGGGCCGGTGCGCCGGTTTTGATTTGTCCTGCCCGAGTGCCCACGGCGAAGTCAGCGATGGTCACGTCCTCAGACTCGCCACTGCGGTGGGAGACCACATTGTTCATGCCGTTGGTCGAAGCAAGGTCCATGGCTTCGAGCGTTTCAGAGACCGTTCCCACTTGATTGAGTTTGACCAGCATGGCGTTGGCCGCCCCCAGTTCTATACCCTGAGAAAGGCGTTCTGACTGTGTGACAAAGAGGTCGTCTCCGACGGTTTGAACGCGATGGCCATAGGCTTTGGTAAAGGACGCCCAACCCCGCCAGTCATCCTCACCAAAACCGTCCTCGATGGACAGGATAGGATACTCGTCAAGCCAACTGCCGTACATTTCAACCAATTCCTCCGATGACAGGACCTTGCCGTCCATGTGATAACCGTCGTCCTTGAGAAATTCAGTTGAAGCGACGTCAAGGGCGATACCGATTTCTTCGGTGGAATAGCCCGCACCCTCAATGGCGCGCACCATGTACTTGAGGCCGTCTTCATTGGCGGGCAGGTTGGGGGCGAAGCCTCCCTCGTCACCGATGCCACCGAGCAAACCGTCTTGTTTGAGTTCGGCTTTGAGCGCGTGATAGGTTTCTACACCTGCTCGCAAACCTTCCCCAAACGAGTCAAAGCCGTGGGGCATGACCATGAATTCCTGAACGTCCACGTTTGAGGCAGCATGCGCTCCTCCGTTGAGAATGTTGAGCATGGGCACGGGCATCAAGCCCCCTGCAACGCCCCCGACGTACTTCCACAGGGGCAACTCGTGAAAGGCTGCGCCGGCGTGAAGGCAGGCCATGGAGGCGCCGAGCATGGCATTGGCACCAAGATTGGCCTTGTTGGGGGTACCATCGAGTTCAATCATCACTTCGTCAATGATGCGTTGCTCGTCAACGGGCAAGCCAACAAGCGCTTCTTCCAGGTGATCTTTGACGTTGTTAACCGCTTGGGAAACGCCTTTTCCGAGGTAGAAATTTTTCTCTCCATCCCGCAGTTCCAGAGCTTCATAGGCTCCCGTTGATGCCCCTGATGGAACGATGGCACGACCCAAAAGGGTGCCGTCAACGAAACAGTCAACTTCAACGGTTGGTTGCCCTCTGCTGTCCAGTACCATTCGTGCGTCCAGGCCTGAGATGTGTCCCGTCATGAAAATCCCTCACCCCTGCGAGGGGTACGCGCTCCTTGAATAAAGCGGGAACAGAACACGGGGCATTGATTGGCGACAGCCCAGGGTTCGTGGAAGGGGCTTTCTTGTAATAAAACGGAAGCATGAGGCCGTATCGCGACGGGAATTGATTAAAATACCCCTTTTTCTAGCCCTAATCATGCCACGAATCGCTGAAATCGACCGAGCCATCCTTGCACAACTTCGAAAAAACGGCCGAATGTCCTACGTCGACCTTGCTTCCAAGGTTGAAGCCAGCGAGCGAACGGTTCGCACGCACATTCGAAACATGGAAGAAAACGGGACCATTCGTGGCTACACCATTCGTGAAGGTGGCGTTGGCCTAACGGCCCTTGTTCGAATCAAGGTCTCGCCGGGTTCAGAGATCGGTTCCTTTGCCTCAGAAGTCACCGGTTGGGAAGGGGTTGAGATTGTTTACGAGGTCTCAGGTGAAGCCGACCTTGTCGCCTTGGTTCACGTGGACGATACCATGGCCTTGCGCGCCCTTCTCGATAAGATGTGGTTGGCGGCACCCAATGAAATCGCCAGCACAACAACCGAACTTGTTCTGGAGCAGTACTGAGGCGCTACTCCTCTTCGGAGGGTGGGGAATAATCAATTCCGCACGAACGGCACACCATGTTGTTGTCCCAATCGCACTGACGCTTACAGCCTGTCAACGCCATCAAGCCTTCCATTTCACCGAACACCCGATTGATTCAGTGTAATCGATTGACGGCGGTTGTCCGACGAGCATCGCTTCAATGGCGTCCGCCAATTCAGAGGTGGTGGCGTCGTTCGGGTTTCGAGGGCTGTCATCCATGCGGCCTTGGTAGACCAGTCGGTGCGAAGCATCAAACAAGAAGAATTCTGGGGTTCGCTTGGCTCCGTAAGCGAGCGCAACGTCTTGGGAGGCGTCGTGAAGATAGGCGTACGGCATGCCGCTTTTCGCCCGCTTAACCATGTGTTCAAACGAGTCGTTCTCGTAGACAACAGGGTCGTTGGAATTGATGCCGACAAAGCCGATGGTTTTTGCTCGGCAGGATTCGGCCATGGCATTGATGCGGTCGACGCTGGCTACGACGTACGGGCAGTGGTTGCATTCAAAGACGACGAGTGTGCCGTTGGCCTCCGATGCATCGGAAAACGACACCGTGTCTCCACCAACGGCAGGGTTTGCATTCGGTAGCGTGAAGTTCGGAGCGAGGTCTCCTGTCTGAAGAGGCATGATTAACCGTCCTCAGTCATGGGTCAAAATGGCTTGCTTTGAATTCGCTCACAACAACAGGTAAGCTGCAGCACCTGCTGCGATGATGAAGGCGCTGAAAAGCAAGAGAGGTCGTCTCGATTTCCCTTTGCCTGGTTCGGGATGAGCATCCACTGGAAGATCTGGGACAATCTTTGCCTCGTCGTCGGGCAGGTCTTGCCCGTCCCAATATGCCTGCTTTGCGCTTTCACCCGCTTCCAATTCAGCCTGTATCCGGGCCTCCTCGGCTAAACGAGCCTCTTCCGCCAAGCGGGCTTCCTCGGCCAAGCGGGCTTCCTCAGCCAAGCGTGCCTCCTCAGCCAAGCGGGCTTCCTCAGCCAAGCGGGCCTGTTCGGCCAGTTGGGCCTCTTCTGCGAGGCGAGCCTCTTCCGCCAGACGCGCTTCCTCAGCCATTCGTGCTTCTTCAGCACGACGTGCTTCTTCCGCCACGCGCGCTTCCTCGGCCAAGCGTGCTTCCTCGGCCAAGCGTGCCTCCTCCGCCGTTCGCGCTTCCTCAGCCAACCGTTCTTCCTCGGCCAAACGGGCTTCCTCAGCCATTCGCGCTTCCTCAGCCAACCGTTCTTCCTCGGCCAAACGGGCTTCCTCAGCCAAGCGCTCCTCTTCGGCAATGCGTTCTTCTTCAGCGAGGCGTTCTTCTTCAGCGAGGCGTTCTTCTTCGGCAAGACGTGCTTCTTCTTCCCGTCGCAGCCGCTCTTCTTCGGCCAGAGCACGCTTCCGCGCTTCTTCAGCAGCAAGGGCGCGGATCCGCTCGTTGAGCGCGTCCTCGTTTTTGTTTCGGTATCGATTGAGAATGGCTTCACCCATCTTGATGAACTCTTCTTCGGACAGGTTCGGGACATCGCCTTTGGCCTGCATAAGCAAGGTTTCGATGTCCTCAACTTTGAATTCCCCAACGTGACCGTTGAGGTAATTTCGGAAGACGGCGTAGAACTCACGCTGCTCCCCTGAGATGGAGCCGTCCGAGGTCATGAAGTCTTGGAGAGCCGTTAAAATCTCTGTCAAATTAAGTTCCTTGACTTCAACCAATCTGCGAGCCCCCTGTCATGAACGGGTCACGCGTTCGTCATCAAGTTTTTCTCGCACTCGTTTAACCGCGTCTTAGCCAATTGGTGCTCGGCATCGATGCTCAGAATCGCTTTCCACGCGGTGGATGCTGCTTCCATGTTCCCAAGCCCGTGGTGGTGAGCGGCGATTTGGAGGCGGGCTGCGAGGTGGCGACCATCACAACGCACGGCCGCTTCAAAGTCGGACAGCGCATTGTCTATTTTGTTGAAGTGCATGTAGTAGAGCCCGCGTTGGTGCCATGCAGCGGCATGGTCGGGGGCTTGACGAAGCGCTTCGTTGAGGGGGGCCTCGGCGCGCTCAGCACGGTCCATGCTCATGTAGCATGCCGCCAGTTGCGTCAGCGCATGGGTGTGATGTGGCGCCTGCTCGAGGATGTGCTTGAATTCCTTTGAGGCATCCTCCCATTCCGACAGGTGCATGTGAGCGTCGCCTTTTCGTACCCGAGCCACAGCGAGTTGGGGGGCCAAGTCAAGCAAAGTTTCGACATCATCCAATGCTTTACGGGCGTCATCAAGCCCCATGTAGACCGAACTTCGATTCAAGCGAGCGCGGATGTGTGCTCCGTCGAGCGTCAAGCAATCGCTGTAATGATACAACGCCTGTTTGAGTTGGCCTTTGACAGCGGAGATATTCCCTCGGATGTAAGCAGTCGTGGCGTTTTGACCGTGAACCTCAGCGGCATCAACGTGGAACAGAGCGACCTGCAAATCACCATGGTCCAAGGCCAGCAGAGCAGACTCACAGGCGATGGAGGGGTCCTTTTCTTCGCTGAGGCGCTGGGCACGGCTCAACGATTCTGTTGCGGTTTCAAGCGTTCCAAGCATCCGTTGGGTGCGTGCAAGACCCAGCCAGGCGACGCCCAGTTCACGGTTCAGCGAGAGGGCACCGTTGAAGGCGTTCAAGGCGGCCTGGAGAAGGTTCTGGTCCGTTGTGCCTGTTCCATCTCGAAGGCGGTCAGCATGAGCAAGGTGCAGTCGCCCTTCAACGGTATGAAGCAGCGCGTGGTCAATCCCATCCGGCGTTGATGAGAGCAGGTCTGCGGCGTCATCGACCCGATGCTGAATCAAATAACGTCCTGCGATTCTAGCTCGCAATTCACCGCTATGGGGTTGAGCGTTGAGCGACTTGAGCAAGGTTTCTTCGGCGGCGCCGGCGGAGCCTTCCAGCTCAAGCAATTCAGCCTTGAGGAACACCGCGTCCACGCCACCCGCGTCCAAGGCAACAGCGTGCGTGGCCGCCTTCAAGGCGTCCCGTTGGAAGCCGTTCTTTTCAGCCAAGAGGCGAGCCTTGAGGGCCCATGCTTCTCCGGATTGCCGGTCAAGGGTCAAGCACCGCTCGTTGGCTTCAAGGGCCAATTCCGGTTCGCCCTCTGCTTCAAGCAACTGGGCATAGTGCAACCAATCGCCTGAACGCGAAGGGTCTTCTTCCAATGCCTGAAGGATGGCTTCAATAGCCTCGGTTCGGGCTCCTGCTCGAGCGCGCAGTCCTGAGAGAAGCGAACGGTCAGCCGCTGTGTCAACGCCAAGCGCTTCCAAACGACGAACCGCGCGCTCGGCGTCCCCGTCGCCCATCGATGCCAACAAGTGAGCGTGAGAACGAAGCAGTTCGGGATCGTCAGGCGTGATCTTCATGCGAGCCTCCAACCAGTGGCGATAGAGGTCATCGTCGCCGCGAAGGCGTGCGATGTATTCGAGGCCTTCCAAGACACTGACGTGGCCGGGCGAGAGTTGGTAGGCGACACCCAGAGCGCCCTCAGCCCATTCATAGAGTTGGAGGTGAGAGGCAGCAAGGCCCAAGCGATGAGCGGTGTCTGCATCCACGTGAAGTGAAGCCATGGTGAGTTGGTGCCGGTCAAACACGGCAAGGAGGCGGCGCAGAAGCCCTGAATGGTTGACTGAAAGGCCAGAGCGAGTGCCTCCTACGACGGGTTGGTGTTGAACCACTGAACGAAGAACATCGCAGGCGGTTTGGAGGTCGATGACGATGGAGGCGTCCCCTTCAAGCTGCACCAAGAACTGATGAGCACGCAGCGACGCATCGATATCGGGATGAATGGCCCGGAGGGCATCCATCGTGGTTTGGAGTGTTTGGATGTCCGAGAGGACCTCTTCGGTTGCCACGTTGAGGTGGTGGAAATGCGTTGACTGGGATTCCCTGAGGAGCGTTTGCATGTCAAGCAGGCGAGTTGCTTTGAGGTGGCCTCGATAGAGCGAGTATCCAACGGCCCCCGCAGCACCTGCAGAAAGCAAACCAAAACCGATGACGAGTAGACTCATTGTCCCACAGCGGTCCACTGCACCTTTATGGTCTGCGGAAGATTTTGGGGGCAACAAGGTCGTTTTTCACCCCCCTGTGCGATGCCGAATCACGCCAACCGATTGGAAGAATGCCTCTTTTCCCGATTCACACCGCTCATATTGAAAGCCCTCCATGGTCCGTAGGATTCACGAGGGCGAATGAACGACGACGTGAACGATGGCGATGAGACCGATGCACGCTTTGCATCGCTCATGCAATTCGGCTTCCCTGAAGCGGTCATGAACGACTTCCTATCCGAGCATCATGACGCATTCCATGAACGCCTCGAATGGCTTGAACAACGCCGGGAAACGGCGATTGAAATCGAAGAGCGCCTTGCCGCCCTTTCAAGTGCACGGCCGCTCAGCAGCGCACTTTCCAATTATGCGCAGCAACTGAACGACCCGTTCACCGTAGAAGACCTCTACGCTGCCTTTGAGCGCGATGTACGGGAGGTGACCCCGTGGGAGCCTCCGCTAAATCAGAGCAGGTCTGCGTGGTTTGACAGAGGAGATGCTGATGTCTGGTACGCACTTTACGACCGTTTGGCTCGATTGGATTTGTCGAGTCATGCAGCCGTCGCCCCTCTTCACCGGCTCTTCTCATCGCCGGAACGAGCCGATGAACTGCTGAGGCATCTTGAGACCGTGGAGGCCGATGAACGACGTCAAATTCAGATGATTGAAGTTGGAGCCCAGCGGCTTCGAGAGCAGGGTTATGATGTCGGAGAATTGAGTCAATTGCCTCTGCTTGAAGCTCTTGAAGACCTCGAACGATGGCAGGCTTTTCATGGGGAAAAAGAACAGGTTCGGCTGACGGCAGTTCAAATGATTCAGCCATTTGATGCCTCATTGGCCATCGAACTGGAAGCGAGGTGCCATGCTCTCCAAGATGCGAGAGATGCTGAGGCTCTTGAAGCCCTCTCACTTGAAATTCAAACGCTTGCTCAAACCTTGGAGCAGCGACGAAAAGCGTTGTCAGATGCCATCCAAGGGTGGCGGAACATGGGCGTCGTGTTCCCTCACGAAGGTGAATTGCATCCCAACGATCTGATGGAATGGGAGGCCAACCACGATGAAATCGCCCAGACCGTTGAGCGCCATCTCTCACTCATGGAACGTTGGGACCGATTCGCTCGATACTGGCCTTCCCGGGCTGAGGCCTCGAGGCCTTACGTTGGCCAACTCGACCAGAACGATCGCCTGAGGGACGCTGTTGACGAAATGGATGCCCTCTGGAAAAAATTAGAACTTGACGGGTTGGAATTGTTGCAGACTTACGAACACGCTGGTTTGGAGTTGAATGATTGGCAGCAACGGGTGATTGACGACCCGATGAGTGCCATGGAACGCATGACGATCGAGCGCGAACGATGGGATGAAAGGGTGGCGCTGACCGAAGCACTCAACGGATTGGATGTTTCTTTTTCAGGCGGCGAAGATGTCGGTCTTCGTCGGCAATTGCTCGCTGCCGAAAACGTGGGGGACGATGTCCTCGATGAAATGAGGGAATTCATTGGACGTGCAATCCGACGAAATGAACGGCATCGCGTTATGCTGGAGGGTGAACTTGCTGCTATGCGTCGTTCCGGCATCCTGGAGCATGAAACGAACACTTCGGACATGAGTCTGAGTGAGTTGGAACGGCACGTTGCCCGCCTTACCCGTTCGAACGGAGCGGCGGAGGCCAGCGGCCAAACGGGAACGCTTCTCACACGAATGAGGACGTCCTTGGCCTCCGAACTTGAATCCCTTCGTCAGAACGGCTGGGCCGTTGACAAATGGGCAGGTGATCTCGGGAAAGCCACGCTCCAAGTTGCTCGTGAATTAAGCGATGCTAGGCCTCATCTGCAACGGCATGACGTTCTGCGACGCCGCCTCCTTGCACTGCCATGGAACCGGGATGTCGAATTGGGCTTGGAGGTGGAAATGATGAGCCAACAACCCCACCGATTGGCTTACCTCAGTCAACAAATTCCACAATACACCGCCCACCTTGCCTCCCGAGCCGTTGAGGATGAAGGGTATGAACTGCACCTCTGGCATCCAGCGACGGAACGCCCAACCTTGGTGCCCGTTCCTGAACAAAAGAATCACCCCGTGCTCCAACCCACGTCGGCTTTGGAAGAAGCGCATGAAGCCATGCTGGAAGCAATGGACACAAACGTCGACGAACCGATGCATGAGGCATCTGTTCCTGCGAGCGATGAAGGCCATAAAGAGCCCATGGAAACGTCGGATCGGTTGGTGGACGAATCAATTGAAACGGAGGAGAAGGTCAAACACGAAGAGTTGGCCGACATTGCGCCTCCGGTGGGCCCGGTGGAGCCTGAAATCACGCGCTCAAGCGAAAGCGAACGCATACCGGTTCAAGCATCAACCTCCACCCCGGTGACCGCTGACAGTGACGAGGCTACAAAGAAAGCATTGGGTTCGCTGGCCACCTTGGTGGCCGTGTTGGGACTTACTGAGCTCTCAGCAAACGTGGAGCGAGAGGGGATGAAGTCCCTTGCAGATGTTCGACGAGGTTTGGCTGGCCATGTGAACATCGCTCCCAGGGATGTTCGAATTGGTCGATTGCTGCGCCTCTCGTTGCGGTTGTTGCCGGAAGGGAATCAGGCCGACGACGAGCGAGCCAGATTGCTGACGGCCCTTAGCGAGATGGTCCCCTCCCTGAAACGTTGGACTCGGCGGCGTTTGGAGGCACGCCATTCGGGGTCCAGAGGGAATTTCCTTGACGACGCCATGGAATTGGGAAGCGCGCTTGAACGCATTCCTGGCTTGGGTCAGCACCTTCCGCTTCAGGAAGACGATTGGCCACTTCCCAGCGAGATGGCCGCCCTCGGAATCGAGGTCACAAAGCTGGCTCGCAGCGTGAATCTCCCTTCGGCGGGCGGCGTCAAAGCGTGATCAATTCAGGTCGTCCCAAAGAGCATCTTCATCCATTTGAGCCCTTGGTGGAGGAGGTGGAAGCGGTGCCGGTGGCAACGGAGCGGGTGGCAATTGTGACGGTGAAGGCGGCGCCGGTGGAAGGGGTGTTGGGGCCGAAATCGGAGCCGGAGGCAACGGCGCCGGAGGAATCGCTACGGGTGGAGGCGGGAGGGGCGCCGAAGGGAGGGCGCTCACCGCTGAAACCGGCGGGCCACCCACGGGGTGAGAGGGCGGTGGAACGGTGGTCATCCCACCTGCGCCATCAGCCGGGGGATCAGCATGAGGTTCGGCAGGTGGTGGCAGAGGAAGGGGCATTGATGTTTCCGGCCCGGGTAACGGTGCGGGAACAGGCTGTGGCGCCGGTTGAGGAGGCGTAGCCATGGCTTCAATCACGGCGTCGATGTGTTGCGTGTCCAAGGTTTCCGTTCTCAGAAATTCGACAAAAGCAGGTCCTAACAAGGCCGTACTGTTGTGAATCAAGTAGGGCTCTTGCCGCCAACCGGAGAGGTAGAAATCGTGACGGCCACCATGGTCCGAGAATGAAATTCGATGAAGGTCAAGTTGGGACAAGAGGAGACCTGCGACACCCGTAAGAACGAACGCTCCTCCGCCGATGGCGAGCAGCCCCTGTGCAAAACTTGTCGCCATAAGGAGTCCGAAGCCTATGGCTCCGAGCCAAACACCTTGCAATTTTTGAAACAGATCAAGATGGGTATGGGAATACCCAGAAATGTGTTTCTTGACCAGGGCCATGCGTACGTTGAGGCGGCGAATTCCATCGGAATCGTACCGAGATTCAACGATGCGCATCAACTCCTCGTCCATGATAAGCGAGGTTGACTCGAAACCGCTCCGGTGTTGACTCAGAGGGAATTCAACCACGTCCTCTCCTTGAAGAGCGAGAATGGGGGCGGCGCGAATTGGAAAGGCCCAAGGGGTTGGCTCATCAACGGAACTTGGAGCGTTGGAAGCGGCGGTCACATCGTCCTCGGTTTCTGAACCTTCGTCGGACGGGGGGGTTTCCTCAGCAGCGTCGGATTCGTCCGATGGGGCTTCGGCTTGGGCTGCGTCCTCTTCCGTCGACGAGTCGTCCTCGTCGGCGGGCCACATGACTGGGTCGTCCTCGTCCATGGTGATGGCTTGTTCGGACAACCACATTAAGTGAACCGTAGCGCCATCATCGATGGACTTCAGCGAACCAAACAGTCAGATCTTCGGAGGCTTCGAAGCCTTTTCCTTCCTTGGTTCCAACGAGGGTTTTGGCCGAGGATTGATTGACGTAGTTGAGGACTTTTTCAGTCACCGATCCGTTGATCAGCACTGCTTCAGCCTGTTCAGCCTCGCCCAGCGCTGCTTCCAACTTCGACGGGCCAATTTCATCTGAAAACGTTCCGTCTGCAAATCGAATGATGGCTTTGTTCTTGCCCATTTCGTCAACCTTGTCAAACAATTCTTGAATCTCAGCGGGCGCCGCTTCCTTTTCGAATTCTTCATCCATTTCCTTGTCCCAGTCTTTGTTGCCGCCGAACTTTTCATCGTGCTCAGCGATCTTCTTGTCGAGCTGGTGCTTGAACTTCGATGCCTCCGTTTTCTTTTGAAGGCACATCGTGACGGTTTTCTGCGGAAGCAATTCCCATTCTTGACCGACCGGTGCTTGAGCAACATGGTCAACTTTCATCATGTCGTAGAGTTGCATGAACAACATTTCGCCTCCACGGTCGCCGTCGATGGCGACGGTGACGATTTCTTTGCCGTTGGCGAGGTCAATGAGTTCCTGCTTGATGTTGCCCGATCCGTCTGCGCTGATGGCGTTCTTCACGCCACAGTTCAGAAGGTTCCGAACGTCGTTTCGTCCTTCAACGATGATGAGGGACGAAGAAGATTCAACGTTCGGTCCACATGTCAAGCCGTGGAAGGATTTGGCCGTCCCAACGGTGAGGACAGACCGGACCTCTTCGATAACGGTCTTGGAGGCCGCTTCGCCAGAATTCACCAGGGTGAGGAGCAGTTCTTTGGCTCGGTCGACAACAGCTGTGCGTTTTGTGGCGCGAATATCACTGATTTGAACGACCTTGATGATGGCGTTGCAAGGGCCAATGCGGTCAATTGTTTCCAATGAACTTGCAATGATGGCCGTTTCCACGTTGTCCATGCTGCTTGGAATGATGATGGTGCCGTGCACCTTCCCATTCTTGGTGTCCATTTCGACGTCGACATGCCCCACGCGTGCGGTGCGCTGCAATTTCCTCAATTCGAGGTCGTCGCCAAGCAAACCTTCTGTTTGCCCCATGATGGCCCCGATGATGTCCTTGCGTTGGACGGTTCCGTTCACTTTGATATCAGCCCGAATTTCGTACTTCATGGCCTTGCTTTTTCCACCGCCACTGCGGTTTGAGTTGCCGCTTCCGCGGTTTGAGTTGTTTCTTCCCATATGGTTCTCTCTCCTTGTTTGCACACAGCCACAGAGCGTTGGGCTGACAACAGGTTGTCAGCGTCCGAAGCAACCACTTGCTGAGCAAGGGGAGTGAATGTGAACAGTCCGTCCCACCGGTCAAGCCCTTTTGAAACCTGTGCCGCATCTTGTGCTCGCTGACCAAATTTTGAGACCCAACGGTTTGTTCAAAAGGTTGGAGCAACTCGGAAGAATGTGTCGTCGCCACAACTCGGAGCCTTGGACGTGTTTCGTTCTACGGTGGAGGTCATGCTTGGTGACGGAGTATTGACGCGAGAAGAAAAGCGCCTGATCATCAAACTCGCCAGCGCACTCGACCTTGCCCCTGAGGAGCCGGCCTACATTTACGAGTGCATACAAACGCGTTCACCCTCACGAGCCGGCGACCCCGTTTCTCCAGAGAACATGCGCGTCATCTACACGAAAGTGTTCGAGGTTGCCATCGTCAATGCCTCCTTGTCCCGTGATGAGTTCCGAGTGATGGCGAATCTGCGAGGGCAATTTGACATCGACGACGGCCTTCATGATGAGATCGAGCACGAACTTCGGGAAATGATGAAAGAAAAGTATGGAGACAAGGCGATGATCGATACCCTGATGGACACTCTAAAGGATTCGGTTGGATTGGTGGGCGACCTCTTTGACACCTTTCGCAAGAAATCGCCCGAAGGTGACGAACGGTGAATCCGTTCCTTGATGATTGGCTGGAAGGGCGATCAGGTTCTGAACTCAAATCAAAACGGAAGTGCCTCCGGTTCCTCAAGAACGCTTACATCAAGTGCGTTGGTGATTTCGCCAACAAGCCGCGAACCGATGTCACCATGACAGAAGCAGGTTTCCGATTCCACATCGGCACACCCCTCCCTGACCTGCGTCAAATCGCTTCGTGGATGCTCACTCACACCCCTCGGATGCGAACGCTCGCGAAAGTGGTGCCCGCCCTTTGGAAACGCCACGGGCGCGAAGACCTGAGCATTGCAGGCATCTTTCTCGCCAACCTCGAACCCGCTGCACTGGGCCAGGACCCATGGATGGCTTTCATCCATCTTCTGCAACGCCAAGAGCCGCTCATGGTCGTGCTTGAAGTCGCCGAAGAATTGGTCCGTGGCGGCCATGCCGTGCCGGACGATGAATGGTTGGAGGCAGCAGCTGAGCAAAGCCCACACTGGCACCAATACTGTGTCCTCTTCTTGTCGCTGAGGCGCGAGGCCGTGGAGTGCCGCGACCTCATTGAGCAGGCCCCAGAAGGTGGAGAGATGTTTGAACGAATTCGAAACCGATTGCTTGAATCGGAGAGTTGAAGGAGTCTCCGCTCCATTTCACCGCATGGTGGAACGGCTCTTACCCGCTGAAGACCCCGTCCTTGAAAACGTCCTCAAGTGGACGGTCGAGCGCGATGCAAAAGATGTACGGCGCCTCCTCGAATGGTTGCCAGAGGCGAGGTCGAGTCGGGAACGTAAGGCGTTGCTCCATCGTGTTCGAGGGTTGTTGTCTGAGCTCGAAGCCGCCCTTGATGCGCTCGAAACAATGCATTGAGGGAACCGAACATGACCGTTGCTATCATTCTCGCTGGAGGAACAAGCCAGCGCATGAAAGAGGACAAAGCCACCATGTTTGGCGGCGTTAAACGGCTTCAGCAATGCCTGAGTGAGGCCGGCATTGAGCGATGCGTTGTGCTGTGTGGGGATGAGGAACGCGCGAACATGTTTGAAGGAGAAGTCATGAGTGACCCTCCGGGCGTTGAAGGCCTTCACCGAATCATTTCCTGGTTACTCGACACCATCGACGATGGAATCTTCTTGGTTCCATGCGATGCGTTTCTGTTGACCAAAGAGGCGGTTCAAGCGCTCCTCGAGGCCTCTCCAAATGGAGGTGTTCCCCTCGATGAAGCGCGCCAGCGCCAACCGCTTTTTGCACATCTACCGAACGGCATCACCGTTGATAAGGAGGGTCAAAATGTGAGAGAAATGATGCAGGGGTTGGATTCCATCGATGTCCACCCCTACGGCTCGGCGTTCACCAACTTCAACCGACCCGCTGATCTTCAACACCCTCAATTGAAGCAACAACGCCATTGAGGTGAATGCGCCCTTCAGCGATCCATGTGAGCACTTCTGGATACAAGCGATGTTCCTCAATTTTTACTCGCGCACTCAGCGCCGCTTCGTCATCGTCATTGAACACAGGCACTGACCGCTGAGCAAGGATGGCGCCGGTGTCCATCCCTTCATCCACCAAATGAACCGTGCACCCGGTGATGGCGGTTCCTGATGCGAGGACGTCCCTGTGGGCGTGGGCGCCTGGAAAATGTGGAAGAAGGGAGGGGTGAATGTTCACAACGCGACGGGGCCACGTTCCCAGAAAGAGAGGGGAAAGGAGGCGCATGTAGCCTGCCAGCACCACCAATTCGATGCCGTGCCCGCTCATTTGATTCAGAATATCTGCTTCGTGTTCCTGCCTTGAACGGAGATGACCCTCGTGTTTCTGTTCAACAACCAGGGTGGGGACCCCCAAATGTTTCGCCCGCTCCAAGCCTTCAATCCCCGACTTGTTGGCGACCACAACAACGGTTTGGTGTGGGAGTTGTTGGTCGCGCTGCGCTCGAACGAGCGCTTCCATCCCGCTTCCTGACCCTGAGATGAACACCGCACAGCGAAGCGGTGCGTCGGGGCTCGCGGTTCGCCCGCCGAGCGGGGTTGAATCCATGGTTCACCGAAAGGATACGGGGCTTCAACCCTTTCCATACCGGACAAAGGGGTTTTAGCACGGCCCCCGCAACCAACCACGAGAACAGATGTCGGCCCCCGCAATCTCCTCGGAGTCCATGCAATCGGATGAATTGCGACGCAGCGAAGCATTCGTTGCTCCGGTTCTGGACGAGGACATCGTACGGGAGGTCTTGTCCAATCACAAACCAAGCAGCAACCCACTCGTTCGGCTGATATGGATTGTGTTTGGAAGTGTCTTTGTGGTCTTCGCAGCGATTGGTCTGCTGCTTCCAGGGTGGCCAACGACCTCGTGGTTGGTGGCCGCCGCATTTTGTTATGGCCGTTCCTCACAACGACTTTTTCGTTGGCTCCTCACAAACCGTCTGTTTGGTTCCGTTCTCTTGAGGTACTACCGAAATGGACAAGCGTTACCCGTTCATTCGAAGTTGATCATTTGTGGAATTATCGCTGTCGTTTCAACGGCATCGATATGGTACATCACCCGCTTAGGCGACCCCGGATTTGGACAAACCACCGTTGCTGTCGCCGCCATCATCGGGATCTGGTGGGTAGGATGGCGGGTGCCTACCTTGACGTGACTTCTCTGCGATTTCACGAAGAAGGCGGCGTAAAGATCAGTGGCGGAACAAGCGGTGACCGGTGAACAACATGGACATGCCCCGCGCGTTGGCTTCGTCAATCACTTCTTGATCTCGAATTGATCCCCCGGGTTGGACAATGGCGGAGGCTCCAGCCTCAGCCGCTTGTTCCAATCCGTCCTTGAAAGGGAAAAAGGCATCCGAAGCAAGCACGCAATCCTTGGCTCGCCCGCCAGCACGACGAGCGGCTATTTTCACAGCTTCTACGCGGCTGGTTTGTCCAGGCCCTATGCCAACCGTCGCGGTGCCCTGCACCATAACGATGGCATTGGATTTCACCTGTTCACAAACGCGAACGGCGAACTTCATGCTGTCGATTTGCTCCGTTGTCGGTTCGATTTCAGTAACCGTTTTTGCTTTGGTCCAATCGATGATGGGGGGTTCCTCAGTTTGCACCAACACGCCCCCTTCAATGGGTTTGCGAACGACTTGGCGCTCAAGTGGAGCCAGGCGATTATTTGGAGATTCAATCGTCAGAAGGCGGCGGTTCTTCTTGGCCATGAGCGTCGTTTTGGCTTGGTCGGTGTATCCCGGGGCCATCATCACTTCAACGAACAAGTCCCCCACGGATTCTGCGGTTGTTGGTTCAACAACTTCGTTGAAACATATGATGGAGCCAAAAGCGGATTCAGGATCGCTGGCAAGGGCCATTTCAAACGCTTCTTGCTGGGTCGCTGCCAAAGCGGCACCGCATGGATTGTTGTGCTTGACAATGACGCACGCATGCGGCGTTGTCGGCCATTCATCCGTTGACAGGGAACGGCACAACCGAAGGGTAGCATCCGCATCGCTGTAATTGTTGTACGACATGGCTTTGCCGCCTTCAACGCGGGCCGTGACAAGGGTGCTGCTGTCCTGAGGAGCATCATGACTGACGTACAAAGCAGCGGCTTGGTGACCGTTCTCACCGTAGCGAAGGTCACCTACTTTGTGACTCGCCGAAAGAATGCTGTGGGGCAGGCGATCTCGCTGTTCTTCCATGGAGGAGAAGGCGGCGGGGTCTCCTGCGGTTCGTCGGTGCAGTTCCTGTGCAATGGCTACATCGTAGGCTGCCGTGTGTTCAAACGCCTCCAGCGCCAACGACTGCCGAAGTTCCAATCCAACGTCTGCCGGCGTTTCGGCTTCTTCAAGTGCTTCGAGGAGACTGCCATAACGGTCTGGATTGGTGGCGATCAACACATGACGGTGATTCTTTGCTGAAGCCCGGACCATGGTCGGCCCGCCAATGTCGATCATCTCAAGCAATGCATCATCAGAGAGCGGCGGTGTTTTTGCGGCAGCGTCGCCAAAGGGATAGAGGTTGCAGGCAACCACGCGAATGGGGGCGTATCCGAGACGGGAAAGTTCCGTGGCGTCTTTTTCTTGATGCAGGCGTGCAAGCAGTGGGCCATGGATGGCAGGGTGAAGGGATTTGACGCGACCGTCAAAAATTTCTGGGTGCTGGGTGATGTCAGACACAAGGCGGACGGTAAGGCCTGCTTCGGATAGTTTTCGAGCGGTACCCCCGGTTGATAGCAATTCAAAACCGAGGTCAGCAAGCCCTTTGGCAAATTCTACGATTCCAGTTTTGTCCCACACACTGAGGAGGGCTCGAGGCGGTGGAGAAACGGCTTGCATGGATTGAACCCGTTATCGCAGTTGCCCCGTCGGATGCACTTGAACATAGCGCCAAGGGGTGTTTATCAAAAAAATCAATCGCCACGGGCAGAGATGACTTGGTCCACCCTCAGCAAACCGCACGTGGTTTCAATGGCGGACCCCAACGCATGATGAAGCGTGGCTGCAGGTAACCACGTTGACTGAATCGTAACGACGTCTCCTTTCGCATCGACGCCCGCATTGGCATCGCCCTGTCGGTGCGCTGCTCGCAAAGCAAGCAGGGTGTCAAGTCGGTCAACACCAGCGTTTTGAGCCAGGGTGGACGGAATGTTCTCAAGAGCTCTGGCAAAGGCTTCCATGGCTAAACGTTCCCGTCCTGCTTGGCCCTCTGCTGCTTCTTTAACGGCTAAAGAGGCCCCCATGTGAACGCTTCCACCTCCCCGAACGACGGTTCCCGTCTTCATGGCGAGTGAGGTGGACCGCAATGCGTCATACAGCCCACGAATGGTCTCTTCAACGGCTGCTCCGTCGCCCCCGCCAACATCCAAGGTCACCAACCCTGCCTTTTTTCCAAAACGCATGCACAAGCGCTCCCTGCGCCCGTCCAGCCCTTCACCCGTTTCAATTTCCAAGGATGCGAAATGCCCGAGGACTGAGGCGCCCACATCGTCAAGGTGGTCGCACATGGTGGCGCCGGAAGCGCGGGCGATGTCTTCAATGCCGTGGCGCTCAAGTCCTCCCAGAACAAAGCACCCCGCATCGGTAAGCGCATGGAAAACGCTTGGTTCGATGGTCTCTGCGCTGAACACGGCGGTAGCGCCGGTAGCAAGAACCGCCTCAACTTTTTGCTGGAGAATCGATTCTTTGGCCTCGATAAAAGCCATCCACTGGTCGGCCTTTTCAACCTCGATTTCAGTTTCACGAACCGTTTCTTCTTGGTCGAGGGGGCAGGTCAACGCCAAGACGGTTCCGGCGTCAAGATTTCGAGGAAGGCGATCGAGTGTCAACGCAGCATCAAGCACCAACCCGTCGACCAGCCGCGTATCGTAGATGTTGCCTTGAGTTCGCTTCGCCATTCGAACGTCCTCATGGTCAACGCCTTCGTTGGAAGCGACCGTCTCAAGCGCTTCTACAATCAAGCGGGCAAGGGTGGCATCTCCCGTATCGGCAGCTGTACCGGTCATGGATGTTTGAGCAACAGAAAGCAGGCGCTCATCGTTGTTGGCGAGTGTTTCGGAGCGCGATTCAAGGTGGTTTAACGCCACCTCCAGTGCTGTTTGATACCCCTGAATGCAAACCAGCGGATGAAGTCCTCGCTCGAGCAAGCGCCCCGCTTCTCGCATCAATTCACTCGCGAAGAGAAGGCAGCCAGTCACGCCGTCTCCGCAGGCTTGTTCCTGGGCATCCGCAAGTTGCACGAAGGCTTTGGCTGCAGGATGTTTGACCAAGAGTTCGGCGACGATCTTGGCGCCGTCGTTTGTAACGGCGGTTTCCCCGTTTGTTTTGTAAAGCATTTTGTCGAGCCCTTGTGGACCAAACGTACCCTGCATTAAGTCTCCAAAAGCCACAGCGGCCGTGACGAGTTTCTGAGTCACACCCACGCCGCTTGTGACAGATGTTGTGGGGCGAACAATGGAAACCGGGGCTCGTCCGCTCCCTTCGTTTCCACGCGCCATGGTCGGAGGCGGGGCCTCCTGTTCTTCAAACCTATTTCAAAAAGAAATCACTTCTTTTTGCCAGTGGATTTCTTGGCAGGGGCTTTCTTAGCCGCTGGCTTCTTTCCATGCTTGCCGATTTTGTGGGCCTTCTGCGCCTCATTGTTCGACCAGTGGTAAGCCAGCTTGAGCAGGTTGAGGTAGTGTTCGTTGCCGTCCTTCTTCATTTTGTCATGAAGCACGTCGTTGGTCATGAACACATCGCCCCAAAGTTGGGCCGCCGTTCCTTTGTCGCCCTTTGGCATGTCGAAAACTTCGGTGATGGTTGGCTCAAGGTAGGAGCGCCACACTCGGCCAGGGTTGACGGCCATGGTCACTTCGACCACGATTTCATTTTCGTTGATGCCGGTACCCGTTTGCCAGGTGTCCTCGCCAAGGTCGGCCAAGAACGGCAGACAGAGGTCTTGAATGGACAGACTGGTCATGGGGTCAGCAGCGGTCAAGGAAGCGTAGGCTTCTCGCATGCGGCCACGGTCAGCACCACGGGCAGCGGTCTGGAACCGAAGTTTGTCGATGGAGGTCGGAACCAAAAATCGTACGTCGGTGTAGTAGACCAGTGGATTGTCGTCTGGCGAGTTGAAGATGTGCTCAAACGGCGCAGGTCCTGCGGATTCACCGAGGATGTCAACCGGGTAGACCGTCTTCAGTGCGTTGGTGGCCACGGTCTGGATGATGCGGCGCATCAAGCGTTCTGGGGCAGCGGAAACATCGTTGAAAGTGTTGAGGTATTCTTGCATGTTAAGGATGTCATAGCCCCGAACAGAGAGGATGGAGTGGACGTTGGGTCCAATCATCTTCTCGCCGTCAACGTCGGCTTGGCTGATCCAGCGAGCGCCGCGAGCGACGTCGGAGGCAGCGACCAAATCGGCATAAGCCTTGAACCGGCGAGTGACTCGGTTCATGAAGTCAGCTTGGTCGAGCTTGGTGAACACGGTTGAGTCGTAGTTGGACTTGAGGGCGTGATCGGCGACTTGACTCGCGTTGGCGCAGGTCAAGAGGTTGCCTTGGTCGGCCGGGTACATGATGAGTCGGCGACGCTTTGCAGCACCACCGAGCGTACCGATGTGAGGGTCGGTGAGCACGTAGCCGAGCGTTGCGCAAACCTCGAACAGACGACTGTACTTGTCCTCGTCGCTGGAACCGCCAATCCACTCGTCAAGTCCGGGCTCAATGCAGTGGAATTCCAACGGCACCATTTCGGAACCGGCGCCAAAGGCTTGGCGGACGGTGGACGATTGCATCATGCCCATCATGGTGTAAAGGGAGGTCTTGCCGGTCGTCATGTACACGTCCGAAATGCCTTCTTCACCAAAGGAGGAACTGCGGTCAGGGAGGTTGACGAGGAGGTTGAACGCCGTAGCGGTCTCTCGGTTTCCGTTCACTGCAGGCCAAATCCAGGTGTTGGGGCGAGTCATCAAATAACCCGAAGCGTCCTTTCCGAACCCTGCTGGAGAGTAGCGAGTCCATCCCAAACGGTTGTTGAACGACACGTTTCGGTGCATCAACGACGGGTAGTAAACGCGGTCAAGCGGGTCGGAATCGGGAACAACACCACGGTGGCCCAATCCCCAAAGGATGACTTCCCACTCGGGGAACTCTTTGTCTTCGGTTCCCAGGAACAGGTGGTCGTCACCTCGAGTGTCGCCTTCCAAAATGGCGCCACCCATGCGTTCTTCGTCGCCGGTCGAACAGAAGAAGAACGTCTGGGTCGTGAACAGCTGCTTGGGCGTCCACATGTTGGCATTGATGATCGTCTTCTGTTTCAGGTAGTCTGAGAGATTGGTGATTCGTCGTTCAAACTTGAATCGGTCAGAGTCAATCCACGACGAGCCCAGCACCAAGTTTGTGTTCAACAACTTGGCGGAAGCTGGCCCGATGTAGCGGGTGCGTGCATCAGCACGGGAGTGGTCTGATGCAGGGATTTCTTCCCACGGCCCCTTGCGGGGGATGTAGGTCATGAACGTCTCATGGTCGAACTTGTCGTCTTGAGCCCGTGTGACAACGGCCTCTACTTCGTCCATCAGTTTGACGTACGTTTCGTTCGGTAGAATCCGATTTGTTTCCTTGAATGATTTGTCTGATACGCTGCGATGTTCCCACATTTTTCTTCACCTCAAAATTTCTTTTTCTCTTCTGGAGGGGTTTCCTCTTCTTCTTCGGATTCGGCCTCTTCAGCCTCTTCTTCGGTGGATTCTTCTTCAGCGGCTTCTTCCTCAGCGGCTTCTTCTTCAGCAGGCTCTTCTTCGGCGGCTTCTTCGGCGGCTTCTTCAGCAGGCTCTTCTTCGGCGGCCTCTTCTTCGGCGGCCTCTTCTTCAGCCTCCTCTTCTACGCCAGCATCGGGGTCGAGCATTTCGATGACGGTGTCTTCTGCCGTTTCCTTGGCCACTTCGGCAGCAGCCACGGTTGCGGCTTCCTCTGCCTTGGAGATGATGTCTTCTTGAGAAACACGATCGGCAGAGGCTTGGTCGAGAATCATGGCAGCGGCCGCAGCCATGGAAGAGTCAACCATGGGGGCGCCTCGGTAGACGTATTGGGCAAACAATCCAAACAAGCCAAAAACGGCTCCGGAGGCAATAATCATGCCGCTGTTGTTGCGTTGCAAATCGTCCGGGTCGATGTTTGTCTCTGTTCCAGTTTCGAAGATTGTCAGCCCTTGGAGACCATGGAACCAGGTGTTGGAGAACACTTCAATGACGGCCCAAATGGCGTATACAATCATGAGGAGGGACGCTATGTGCATCCATGAGCGGTTTTCAAGCACGAAGCCAGCTAAACCGCTAGCGGCGGGCGCGGGGGTGGTTGCGTCATCGGACATGGTAAGACCTCTCTGGTCCGACCTTTCAAGGTTGACATTTAAAGGATGCCCCTTTTTCATCCGTCAAAAACCAAAATACATCAGCAACCGTTGGTCATTTTTTCCGTTGCTGACGCCGTGCTGACTTCCCTTTACGTCGTGGATTTTCCCAGGCGTTCCCCTTGCGCCGTTTGTCTTGCCAAAATTCATTTGGTTGCTCCATTCCCTCGGGCATGTCACTGAACGATTCAATGGAGAGGCGCATACCCTGTCTCTTATACACATCTGACGCTGCCGACGAAGGTTCGAGTGT
>CAXHCG010000010.1:0-22148 GCA_964014905.1 uncultured Candidatus Poseidoniales archaeon
GCCTTGGACCGATGTACCTCAATGCGGGACTTGGTCTTGATACGGAAGAATTGCTGGGGGACTTCCGGTCGTTTAACGAACTTAAAATCGAGGTTGATTTGAACGGAAAAACGGCGGTGATCAATCACCCAGTAACCCTCCGCTTCTCAACCACAGAAATTGTCGATGACGGCACGCGAATTGACCTGCTTCGTAATTTTATCGTCGTTCAGCCTGCGCCCTTGTGGAGCGATTATTCGTTGACCCTCGACGCTCGGTCTTCGGCGATGACGGCACTGAGCAACAGCATTGTCCGTGAATCCAAGGCGTTTGACTTCTCCGTCTCTCGCATGCCTTGGGGCGACCAAATCATGATGAAAGGAGAAAACATTGACCAAAGCGAAACCTTCGCCCTGTCCACGTTGCCAACGGCTTCACCGGCATACGCTCCTCTCACGTTGAGCGTCTTGACCTTGGTTGGATTGATAGGCGCCTTTGTGGTTGGACTCCGCTTGACCCGGAACCGGCGCCGTACCTACTTGTACCTTGAAACGGTGCTGGCACCCTTTGTCCTCTTGGTGACGATGTTTGGATATCCAATTGCGTTCATCGGCATAGCGCTGGGTACCGTTGCGGTTATTTGGTTGGTAACGGCCGTTGCCAGCCCTCGATTGGTTGGCGTGTCGCGCCAAAAATTAACGCCCAACTATCCCAAAATCCCGTGCCCTGCTTGCCAAACAGCCAATCCAATCACCACCGATGCGCGCCCTCACCGCTTCAACTGCTCAGGCTGTGGGCGCGTCATCAAGTTGGTCGCTTGATCAGAGGTCCAATCCCTTGAGGTTGTCAACAAGCTGAACGGCCTCTTGATAGTCACCTGGAGAAAAATACCCAATGAATTCATCGTGCTCATCCACGGCAATCACGGCTTGAGGGCTTCTCAACCGTACATCTGCCAGTACATTCTTCAGCGAATCGGATAACTTTACTTTCATGAAGTCCATTTCCATGTGCTGGTGGCATTGGGATGATGTCGCGTCAACCCCTTCGCTCAAGGCCTTGATCAGTTGACGCTGTCCGAGCACACCTTTGACGCGCTGATCGTCATCCAGCACGACAACCAACCCTCCTGAGATGGTCAACAAGCGTTTCGCAGCCTCTTGGAGTGAATCATCGGCACCCACCGTCATGTGTTCGTCATCGAGCGTGAGGTCAGCAACCTTCTTTCCCATGAACCCTCGTGAGTCCTCGCAGGTCTTGGTTCTTGCTTCCCTCAATCGTCCTTGAGGTTCTCATGGCATAGGAACAGCGTTGTTTCATCCGTGAAGACGGCATAGCCCACGCGCTCCAGTTGAACAATGGTCCCCGGAGCGTAGGAATGGTGTTCCAGACGACCTTCGATATGAAACACAGTGTCGTCTTTTGTGCCCATCACAACGGCCTCGGTGGAGGTTTTGTGAGGCAGCCAGTGTACAATCGGACGTTGGTCGCTTCGTTCCATGCTTTCAACACGGGCGATCCGGTCATGAAGTGCAACATCGGCAAATTCCTTCAACCGTAGGTCCATCTTTTCAAGGTCGTCACTTTCAATCCAAATTTGTCCATCGGTCAAATCCCAGGTTCGTTGTCCCATCTCGGGGTGGTTGGGGTGGACCGGGATGTCCAGTGTTTTGGGATGCTCTCCTTCCAGGGTGAATTCGGCAGCGTGGCGAACGAACGCTAAGCGCGGTGCATCGTCATCAATCACCTTCGTGTTGTGGGAGTACAACGTGGCCAAGGGAACTGAAATGTCCTTTTGCGTGATGCCCAGTTCCATCCAAAAATTCCGAAGGGCCTTTGCTTGCGTACCGCGCTTGCGTAGTCCAGCCAAAGTTGGTAAGCGTGGGTCGCCCCATCCACTGTAGGTTCCACCCTCGATGTCAAGACGCATCTGCGACGTTGAAAACCCACCCCATTCGTGGACCTTCACGCGGCCCCAGTACATGGTTTCTGGATAGGTCCATCCAAAGTGTTGGTACAGCAGCGTTTGTTTCCGAGTTGAATCCATCAAATCCTTCCCACGTATGATGTGGGTGACGCCTTGGAGATGGTCTTCAACAGCACTTTGGAAATCCAATAGCGGCCATACCACGTACTTCGAAGCGATTTCTGGACGAGGATGTGGGTGAGCCTTGGTGTCCTGAAGGCGCAAAGCAGGCCAGTCCCTCAAGGCTGGATTTTTGAGTTCCATGTCGGTTTTGACTCGAACAACGGCCTCGCCGGGGTTAAACTTCCCTTCACGCATCCGCTTCCAGAACACCATGTTGTCCGAAATTGGCTGCGATCTGCAAGGGCAAGTTGTTTTTGATATCCTGAACGCCTTGAATTCATCTGCCGTACACCGGCAAACATACCCGAAGCCTTGTTCCAACATCGTGGTGGCATGGTCGTAGTACACGTCGATTCTGTCCGATGCGTAAATGACACGATCTGGTTTGCGACCCGTCAACCATTCAGTCTCTTCTTGGATGAGTTGGTAGGCCTCGAGCATGGGCGGCTTGACTTTGGTGTCCGTGTCATCAAAGCGCAAAATAAATTCCCCGTCGTACATCGCTCGGTAGCTGCTGTTGATCACCAACCCCCGTGCGTGTCCGAAGGACAACGGACCGTTGGGGTTGGGTGCGAAACGAAGAACTACTCCGCCTTTTTCGGCGTTGTTCAGGTCGGGAAGACCTTCTCGGCGCGCCTTGACTTCTCGCTTTTCAAGAAGATGAGGGGCTTCGTTTTCGAGCACCTCACGTACCGCCTCCAATCCCTGATCGGCGGCCATAGCGTTGGCGGATTGGACCTCCTTTGCGACCAACCCTGTCACGGCCTTTCCGTGTTGCCTGAGGTCGCCTCGCATGCCCATGATTCGGCCGATGACAGAACCAACAGCGGCCTTGCCTTCGTATTCAAGCGCATTTTGGATGGCAACATGACGAATCAAGTCATGCGTTTCTTTGTCGGGTTGCCAGTCCATGTCGCTCAATCCCTGCAGGCACTGCTCCTTCAAGAAATGCGTGATGCATCTTCTTGGAAGAGCCGCTGTTGTTTTGTCCGTTGAACACCCCGGACAGGAACATCACCCGAACGGTTTTCCTTCCAAAAGCGTTCAACGGTGGCCCAACCCCATCGAACCTGCTCGTCGATTCCGGATTGAAGCACCAGTCGGTCAAGGGATGCTTTGGTCGCAGGGTCGGCTGGGTAGCCTGAACCGAGATTGAAACCAATCCTCTCAGACATGGCCCTCATTGCCCTGTCCCTCTCCTCTTTTGCAAGGATACTGGCCATTGAGACGACAGGATGCCGTTCATCGGCCTTGTGCTCGGACATCATGGTGCTTTCTTTCCATGGCCATCCGGCCAGGCCATCGGTGATTCGTTGCGTGAAACGTTCAGCGTTCACATCGCATGCATCAGCAACAATGTGCAGCTGTGATCGCCGGGGAAGTTCAAGGATGGCCTCTCGAAATCCATCGACTTCAAGCCAGTTCAGGCCTTGGTTTTGCAGGGCATGGTCAATGGTTTCAGGTTGGATGGAGACCGTTGTACCAAACCAGCCATCATCGACCGGTTGTTCGTGAAACCATTGTTCGAGTTCATGCCTTTTTTTGGCCGAAAGATGCTTTGAATCTTTGACACCTTGGCTGAGGAGAAGGTCCGCTGCCCCGTCGGGTATTCCACAGACGCCAATGACAAGGGGACCAAGGACCGGTCCTCTTCCCGCCTCATCAAGACCTATCTGCAATCGATCACCTCAAAACTCCAAATCATCAACCGGCCCGTTTACCTTTGGCACCGAGGGAGTGGGTGGAACGGCCGTTTGTGGGGATTTGTCCAGCGTTTTGTTGGCCTCGAGAGGAACGGGAACGCCAGTGGATTGAACCTTAGGGAGACCAACCTTGTCGACCGAAGCATCTTCTGTCCGGCGGTCGAGAACGTTGGTCGCAGCGGCAACCAGCGATGTGTCCACGCGTTCACGCGTCGGCTCCGCAGTTCCATGTTGATGTCGAAACATCGCCTCGTAGGTTGCTTTGGGAACTTCTTGGATCGGGGCAGCTTGAGCCTCGGGTTCAGTTGGCTGCGTTTCCGGTTGGTACTTGAGCATCCAATCGTCTGGTCCCTGTGATGTCTTTTGGTAAGGGAGGAGTTCCCGTTCATCCATACGGCGCTGTCGGTCAATCACGGCTTTGTAGATGATGATTGAAGCGAGGAGGACGCTGAACACGACGCCCCACCATGCCTTCACGTAGAGAACAGCGGTGGACGCCATGCCGCTCCAGTCCACTCCGTCCTCCTCAACCGCGGTGGGCATCCATGCTTGGCCGAGGTAATCACCTGTGCTTGTGTGGACAAAGGGGAGGTCAGGGGCCAATCGGGACCGAATGGTGGTGTTGACATACACGGTGCCGTTGGTGCTCTGGTCCTGTGGAAGTTGAACCCAAGCCCGAATGGTGAAATTTGAATTCAAGGGGACGTTGTTCACTTCAAACGAACGCGGGTACTCAACGCCGTCTTCGTACACCGCGATGTCAGGCGGTATGAATCCCATGTCCACCAAATGGCTCGATTGAAGTTGCACAACGAGGCCATCCACAGCATTTCCGTCGTTCCTGACTTCCAAGGCTATGGAAAGGCGGCCATTTGCGTCGACTTGCTCCTCAACGTTTCGAAACGTCCACTTGATTTCAGGTGCAACCTTCATTGAAATTTCTACGTCGTCAACGACCGTGCCGGTGTCGTCCAGCAATTCAATCACCGTTGTGCCGTTGAGGAAGGCCATCGCATTAAGGGGAGCAGTGATGGTGATTGTCGAAAACTGCTTGGCTTGATTCATCGCTACAAATACGCCCTCTGGGGGAAGTTCCACATCGAACCCTCCGGTTGTGCTCGCCTCACGCAAGAGAAACGTGTTGACGGAGTTCCCAGTGTTTTGAGCGGTGATGTCAAGCGTGCACGATTGGTTGGGGAGCACGGATTGGCATCCTGTAGCTTCAAACGCCATGCTTCCAGACGAAACCCGGTTGATTTTGGCCACGGTCTTGACCGTTCGCACGTCGGCCTTCGCTCCTTCAGCGAACACTTGCAATTCAACATGCAGTTCACCTTGAAACTCATTTGGTGCTTGGAATCCAATTTCTACGGTTCGGGATTCATTGGGTTCCAAGATTGCATTCTCAAGCCCCCCAAACAACGCCACAACCCAGCCGCTCGAGTTGAATCGGTCGGAAGGACTCACCCCCGGGACCGCCGTCCCCTCTGGTGTGAGCGCCTGCAGGGTGATGTTCAACACGTTTGGTGTGTTTCCGACGTTTCGCACCACGGCATTGAGACGACCGTCCTGGTTGGGGGCGACGTCAAGCGAGGCGTCGATGTGGTCAATGCTTGCGTTTCTCTTTTCGTTCATCAACAGGTCAAAACTCCATGTTGCCACGCCAGCATCAAGTCCCGAAACGGCCGAGAGCGTAAACCGAGGCCCGGTCCCTGCACGTGGCGCACCGTCCACAATCGCCGGCACATCAACCCAGAGGTACACGTAGGAAAGGGTGTTGGGCGACATGGTCGTGTAGGCCTCACTGCCGTTGGTGGTTGGCATGTTCCAGCCCCAGTTCCATGATGATGGGGTGTATACCGAGAAGGTCACCTCATCCGAATAGGAGGCATTGTTTGTGATGTTCACCGCCACGGCCGTACGGACCAGTTCATCAACGGTGAACGCCGTGAAATCATCAACGCCAAAGTTGAGGTCTGACCGGGGCACGATGGCCACGTCCATTGACACAGTCTCATTCAACCCCGGGTCGAGGTCGCTTGTAATCGAGAACAAAACGGTGAGGTTTTGGTACGTTGCTCCGGCGGGTGCTCGCACGCCAAAGGCGATTTGTTTCAGATGATTAGGAACGAGGAGTTCAGTCACCGGAAGCCCAACCGTGGTGAGCGGAGCAGGGATTGAAAGTGGTTGAATCGTAAAGGCTTGGTTTTCGTCGGCTTTGTTGTGAACCGTGATGTAGGTGCTGATGGTTTCGTTTTGATGAACATAGAGTTGGTCGGGGGCCGTAAAATCAAGAATTCCAGTTTCTCTTCCCACCGGCTCAGCCCAGCTTTCCGCCAGCGGTAGCAAGACCGGAACGAGGAACACAGTGAGAAGCACAGCCCACCGCATGAATCGGTGTTGCCGTTATCCTCTATCAATGGCTCCCTGTGTTGACCAACCGTTCGTCGTAGCATTCTTGTGTTCCATCAGATTCGGAAGGTCATGCCCCCGTTTTGGCCGTTTAAGAAAAAGCAGGTCATCGCTGAATTGGACGAGGCCCCTCCGGCACCCGTCGTCTACAAACGTGGTGAGGACCCCAACGCACGGAAAAGCATCGCAACGGACACAGGTGCCTACAAGGATGCCCTCGCTTTGTTTGGTGGCGGCTCAGCAGAAGTCAAGGCCGCCAGCGACCAGTCGTTGCGGTACGACGGTGCTACGGACAAGTCCAATGGGATTCAGAACGAGTCGAACCAATCAGCCATTTCCAACGTTGAAGAGGAATCGAGCATGGAATCAACCCCTTCGGTCTCTTGGATTCATCACACCGATGGCTATCATTACAAACAACTCGCCGACGGTGCGTTTGACCCGACGCCTCACATCAAGAACGCTGACGGAACTTACGCACCGTATTCGTGATCAAACAATCGGGGAATTGGCTGAACCAACCCCGGGTGGTCGTTGTTCACGTTGTTGACCGTTCGGTCCACTGGGTGCCGAACAATTGAGCCGGGTTCGGGTTGAGGTGGTAGAACTCCACCACGAAGCCATGCCTCCCAACTCCCTTCACCCAAAAGCACCGGCATACGGTTGTGCACATCGCGGCAATCCTCGTTCGCTGTTTGTGTGAGGACGACGCACGATTCCAGATGTTCTCTTCCATCGTTCCACGTGTCCCAAAGAACGGCCATCGTGGAAAACGACTCCTTTTCTTGATGGTACCAAGGTGTTTTGCCTTGGGGCGTGGTCATCCACTCGTACCAACCGTTGGCGGGAACGATGCCCCTTCGGCGCTGAGCGGCTGTTCGAAACATCGGCTTTTCATGCATGGTCTCTGACCGGGCGTTGATGGGTTCTCGGTGGGATGCTTTGGCCCACGATGGCCGATACCCCCACCTCATGAGCCTGAAATGCCGACCAACATGTTCTGCTCCGTCAACGCCAATTTCGGTAGCAACAGGAATGAAGTTTTGAGGGGCTATGTTCCATGAAGGTTCGAAAGGGGTCACGTCCGAGAGGGGTTCACAATCCATCATCGACGCAACCCGACCAATGGGTGTCGAAAGGGCAAAACGGCCGCACATGTGGACGCCTCAAACTGGGTCTGCCACGGCGTCCATCAGGGCCGTCACATCAAGTTCTGCTGCGTTGAGCGGGACGCGAAGGTCATAGAGAGAGGCAACCGCAGGGTCCAACTCGCCGAAGCAACCGACCCATGCGCCGTTGATGATCAGTTTTGCACCTCGACCGTTGAGCCAAGGCCCCTCGCCTTTTTGCATGGCTTGTGCTTCCCATTGCGTTACTCCAAGGTCATTGCAAAGCGCCTGGATGCGCCCGCGAACGGCTGCAAATCCGCCGCTTCGTTCAGCGGTGATGAAGGCGAGCCGGTCGGTGTTTTGATGGTCTCGAACCACGGTCCCCAACTCGTAAACCGATTGCGGTAGGTCGTGGTGACGGTTGCCGGCCAACAATTTCAGCAGGCCGGGCAAGAGGTGTTGACGGAGGATGGTGTGTTCAACCGTGATTGGGTTCGTGATGGCGGTGACCGCATGGTTCGGCTCCCACCTCATGCTGGTGAACTGATCGGTTTCGTTGGAGAGGGTAAGCGATTGAATTTGCATCATGCCCATGCCCTGCATGGAGGTCCTCAACCGGCGGCGCATGTGGTGGTCGCTCCGAGGCTGGGCCGTGAGGGTCGCTTTCGGTACATCCGTGCCGAGGTCTTCGTATCCATGTCCGATGGCGAGCTCTTCAACCAGGTCCACAGGATGGAGAAGGTCAAACCTCCACCGAGGCATGGTAAAGAGAAGTTCGGAAGTTCCGGCCCTTGCCACCGACATGCTGGTTGAAACCTTCGGCGCATCGTTTGCTGCAGGTTGGCGTCCATCAAATCGCCCTCCCATTCGCCCGATGGCGGTGTGCAACTCATCATCAGAAAACGTTCTTCCCAGAAGGTTCTGAACCAATTCCTCAGGCACAGAATGAACTTTCCCATGGCCTGCTGGCATGGAGATTTGTTCTCCATTGCACGTCGTGATGTCGACCGATTCAATCGCTCCGCCATGCTGAGCCAACTGAAGGCACACCAGCATCAAGGCTGCTTCGCAGGCCCGTTCATCCCAACCCGTAACATCAACGAAGAAATCTCGGGTTGTTTCGGTGACGGTTGTATGTTCGCCGTTGATGATGGGAGGGAACGACAAGACTTTGTCGTCGCTGTCAACGATGAGCGGAAACTGTTCCATGCCTTCCAAAAGGTGAGCGTAATCCACGCCTTTCGGGTGGTGAGCCAATACTTCTGACACGGTCATTGGCTCCTCGCTGGCGAGTGGTGTGAATGAGTGTGACCCCGGCACCGAGACCACGCGAAATGGCGGGGCGAGCTTGGTCAAATCATGAACGCCGATGGAGGCCCGTCGACGACCCCGACCGAGGGCAAAGTGGAGTTTTTCTTGGTGGTCCATGAGCCCCTTGATGAAGTGGTCATTCCCCTCGGCGTCTTCGGGGACAGTGACTCCCCGGACAACGGCTCCATGGATGACCGGCCGGATGCTCTTCAGTGCCTCATCAACCGTAATGGTAAGACCGCTGGATTTCACGTCCAGGTCGGGTGAGGCCGGTGCGCCGTGCAGGAAATTCATCATCGCCAAGGCCAGGGTTTCACCGCTCAACAAATCGGGACGGTCAGGGAAGATTTCAATGTCCAACGTCGCTTCATCGCAGACGTCAATGTCGGTCCCGAGCAAAGGAAGTTGTTCGTTGACTTGTTCAATGTCATGGCTAAACCCTCGCTGTTCAATGAGGGCTTTTAGCAGCGTTTGCGGGACAGAAATTGTGGGCACAACGCATCACCTTGCAAACCATATTGGGAGCGACCGTTCATACCCGGCTAAGCGCATACCACTCACGGCAGCGGTTTCATGGTTCAATGCACGAAGGTGCTTTCGCTCCAGGCTGTCGATGCTGTTAATGCCGATTCGTCGCAATTCGTTTGCCAAATCTTCTTGTGTTCCTTTAAGCCAATAGGCCACGTCTTCGGTGTCGGCCATCGGCGGACTGCAACTGACAATTTCCACGCCAGTCGCCATCAAAACAGCCAGATCGTGTCCACTGGCCGCAAAACCAAGCAAAAAGCCCGTCTGAATGTTGCTGCCTGTCAGATGTTCCTTCTTTGAACGTCCAGTCAGGGGGAGCGATGCCGCTTCCGATACACCAGAGCCGTCTTCAATTCGTGCCACGGCCAAGTCCAGACGATGGTGGGCAGCGCGTGCGTGCAGGGATTGCACGCGGCTGATGGTATCGATGAGGACGGCGGGTGCGTGTTGAATGGCCAACGAACGCAACGCTACAAGCAACCCGTCGAGTTGCTCTGCGTCCATGGGTGGGAGGTTGGTGAGGTCAATGGCGAATCCCCCTGCAGAGGGCAACGCATCTCCAGCCGAGAGCAGGTTACTTCGATTCAGCATAAGAATGTCCACGGCCCGAGGGTTTTCTTCCACCATGGCTGGGTGTCGATTGAGGAGGTGGCTCACGGCCTCATCGGCTTTTTTGTCGGGCGTCATGGTCGCTCCCGAGGGGAGACATGGAAGAAGCGGAAGGGGAAGGGCCAGGGACTGCACTTCCTCGGAGAGGCCGACCAGTGCCACGGTGTCAACGGTCGCATACGGGACAAGTTGTTGGTTTTCGCTGGTTAGGCCGATGTCTGACAGGTCATCGCTTGAAACGGCGTATCCAGTGCGTTCAATGTGCAACCCTTCCTGCGGGGTTAAGCACACGGCATCGGATGGTACGTGCATGGTTTCATCGTCGAGCAGGGCATTGATCTCCTTGAGTTCGTTCTTGGTGAGCGGCCGGAGAAGAACACCGGGAGGGGGTGTGGGGCAACGACCGTTGATGACGATTCTTCCCCCCGTCATGCCGGCTCCCGGGTCGGGGCCTACGTCGCCGTGAACCACGATCAACCCCTCTTCCATGCCGCCACCAATTCGGGGACCGGTGGCGCCTCGCACGAACAAGTGTCCTCCGGTCATCTCTGCCCCTGCATCGCTTCCGCAGCCGTCCATCACCGTGATGGTGCCTGCCGCCATTCTGTAGCCGACGAAGTGGCCGGCCATGCGTTCGCAGACCACGGATGTTCCCTGGTTCGCCGCTCCGAGATAGCTCCCAGCGTCGCCTTGCAGTGTAAAGGAACCTCCTTTCCCGAAGGCAGCAACCCACGAGCCAAGAACACCGAGTGCACGAAGCCGGGCGCCGTCAGGCAGCGCAGGACACAGGCCGAGTTCTCCGTCTTTCGGGACGGGGTCTCCGGCGTTGGTCCATCCAATCCGAAGAATCGCATTCTGTTCGGCAGCGGCGACGAGGCGGGGGCCCAGTTTTTTATTGATGTTCATTGACCGCTGAACAACCGCATTACCATCCGCCATGGAGCGTGGTCGTGTCTCCACCACAAATAGACTGCTATTCATGCCGTTCCTGACCGTGGCTTTGTCCACCGGTTTCTTGAAACCGGCCGTGAAGAAGCCTTTATTGACGGCCTAGGTGAGCAGGGATTGGTGAAGGTTATGACCATCAAAGTCGCCATCAACGGATACGGTACAATCGGAAAGCGCGTGGCGGATGCCGTGGATGCACAGGACGATATGGAAATCATTGGTGTCACAAAAACGCGGCCCTCATTTGGATGCGATTTGGCCGTCCGCAAGGGCTTCCCGTTGTTTTGCACCTTCAACGACGCCGACAAAATCGCCGCCTTTGAGCCCGCGGGATACACGTGCGACGGTGGCTTGGACGATCTCCTTGCCGTGGCCGACGTCGTGGTTGATTGCTCACCAGGAAAAGTTGGTGCTGCGAACAAAGAGGCCTACACGTCAGCTGGTGTGAAGTACATCTTCCAAGGAGGCGAAAAGCACGCCATGACCGGTATGTCGTACACCTCTTCTGCCAATCACACCGCCAACCTCAACGTTGCTGGAACCCGTGTTGTTTCGTGCAACACAACTGGACTTTCCCGCACGCTTGTTCCTCTCTACGAGCACTGCGGTTCACTGAAAGTTGAGTGCACCATGATTCGTCGAGCCGCCGACCCTGGCGACTCCAAGAAGGGCCCCATCAACGCCATCAAACCGGTTTTGAAAGTTCCTTCGCATCACGGGCCTGACGTGATGACGGTCAAACCTGAAATTGAGATCAATTCAATGGCAGTCGCTGTCCCGACGACCCTCATGCACTGTCATTCCATTGTGGCTTTCTTACCCGAAGGTCACGGTCTCACCACCGAATCTGTCCTCGAACTTTGGAGTCAGAATCCTCGGATTATCATCATGAACGGCGCAGAAACGAACATCACGACCACCGCTGAAGTAATGGAATATGCGCGGGACATCGGCCGCAAATGGGGCGATCTCCACGAAATTTTTGTTTGGGAAGACGGGGTCAAACTCGACGGAAACACCCTGTATTATTTCCAAGCGATTCATCAAGAGTCCGATGTGATTCCCGAAAACGTCGATGCAATTCGTGCGTTGATGGGTACCGAGACAAATTGGAGAGCCTCTGTGGCCAAGACCGATGCAGCCATTTCTGCCTACAACGGTCTATGACCGAGATGGATTCTCCACACACATGCAAGAGGTTCCTTCAAAAGCCTCGCATGAGTCCGAGGTGTATGCATTCGCGAGCCTGGCTCTTGCTCGTGCTCTTCCTGTTGGTGTCCACACCGCTTACGGTCCTCGCTGAAGATTCGTCAAAAGACTCACCTCGTGACGGGACACCTTTGCAGGACGAGACGCTGTCAGAACACGAACGCCTGGCACTGGCTGCGTCCCATTGGGCCATGATGCCCGAAGCCAGCCTCGTGGCAACGGAATGGAAACCATCCACCGGTCTTCTCCATGTTCCTAGCGGTTCATTTGACCCAACCATGGAGCCTCTCCCAGAACTCCTGCCCGAATACCAGCGCGCCCACGACGTTGCCCACACGGGCATGGTCGTTATCCAACTTCATCGTCCAGACGGAACCCTACTCGAACAACTCGTGAAACAGCACGACCTAGCGGTCCTTGACGTCCTTCACGATGAAGGTTGGCTCGTGCGTTTGCCACCATCGAGTTCCTTGACCCTCGAGGAACTGAACAGCGAGGAAGGCGTTCGTTGGGTCGGCCAGCATCATCCCGGCTGGCGTCTGGCGCCATCGCTTCAAGTTCAACCTGCGGGGGCAGAAGCCCTCGCCATCATCCCCACGCCCGACCTGAGCGTCGGTGGCTATGCCGCTTTGGCCACGGACATCGTTCGATTTGGTGCTGCAGAAGCATCGTGTGATGAATGGATGTGCCACGCAGTTGTGGACCCACATTCAGCTCGCAGCCTCGTTCAACACCTTGCCCACGACGGGCGCATTTTATGGACAGAACCCTCGGCAAAACTTCGTGTTCACAACGCTTTAGCTTGGTCCATCGCCGGCGTTCAGGGCGTGGCGAACAATGCAACATTTACCCTTGATGGTTCGGGTGAAATGATCGCCATTGCGGACACTGGCCTCGATCAAAACCACCCTGACCTGACCGGCCGAGTCGCCGCTACAGCCACGCAGTTTGGGCTTGATCCTTCGCCTGCGGACAGCAATAGCGGACATGGAACGCACATCGCCATATCGGTGCTTGGTAACGGCTCTGGGGATGCCAATGCCCGCGGTGTTGCTCCGTCTGCCACCCTGGTCATGTACGCACTTGAGCACGACCCAACGGGCACGTTTGGTCGAATTGGTTCAATCTACGACATGCTTCGTGATGCTGAGCAAAAGACGGCTCGCATTTCCGTGAACGCATGGGGGCTCAATGGAAACTACGGTCAATACACGGCTGATGCCCGTTCGGTTGACACCTTTGTTCACGATCGAAAGGACTTGACGCCCATCTTTTCCGTTGGCGACCGTGGTGCATCAGGAGCTTCGCAAGTCTCTTCACCAGCCACGTCGAAAAACGTCATCGCCATCGGTGCATCCACAACGGGGGCCGCCGGAACACCAGCGCTTGGGGCCGTCGTGAACTTTTCTTCATTGGGCCCCAGTTTGGACGGCAGGGTCAAACCAGACCTCGTCGCTCCGGGAGTCGGTATTTGCTCTGGACTGGCTGAAGAAGCCAAGAATCCAGCTGGACCGTCGTGCCTCTCAGGGGCTCACGCAGGCGGGAATTCCTACTACATGTCCCTCAGTGGAACCTCGCAAGCAACGGCGATTGCGTCTGGCGTGGCAGGCCTTACCCGTGAATTCATTCGAGAGCAAGTGGGGGTCTCATCCCCTTCCAGTGCTCTCGTCAAAGCAGCCATGATCAACGGTGCTCGCGACCTAGGCACGGCTGACATTCCAAATGCAGCCGAGGGCTGGGGTGAGGTTGACCTCGAGCGAACCGTGCTTCCTATGGACGGCTCAACCCTTTTGGACACCTTCATGGACGATAAGAAAACACTCTCACCCGGTTTTGGTTTGCTGTATTCCTTTTCCATCGACCCGTCCCACGGATTGGATCTGACGCTGGCTTGGACCGACGAGGCCGGCAGTGCCATCGCACCCCAAAGTCAAGCCAGATTGGTGAACGACCTCGATTTGGTGCTGGTGGGTCCCGATGGGACGGAGTGGCTTGGCAATGACTTCGCTCAGGGTTTCACAACCACGGGTGGAACGCCTGACAGCGTGAACAACGTTGAGCGCATTCGTGTGGCTCCTGGAACGCTGCCTGCTGGTTTGGGTGATTACGTTGTCAAGGTTCTCCATCGAGGTGGAACCGAACAAGACTTCGCTTTGGTCATGAGTGCCGTAGCCACACCAACTCCACAACCCGATCTCGCAGTGTTCGATGGAAGCATCCTTTCGTCTTCCGAAAATCCGCTCAAGGACGATTTGATTTCCATTCGCCTTGCGTGGATCAATCAGGGCACAAGCACCACGCCTTCGTTTGACATCATGCTTGAGGACACGACGTCGCAAACCGTCCTTTCAACCGCCACTCGACCCTCTTTGGGTGCCGGGATGATTGACTCTTACACCATTTTCCATCAGTTCACCACGACCGGTGTCCACAACCTCCGTCTGACCGTGGACACGGGTGGGACCGTGGACGAGATGAACGACGATTCAACGGGCACGAACAACAACGTGTGGATCCAAGACGTTGAAGTCATGGCCCTTGGCGTTCGCGTGGTGGTGCAAAACGACGACGGGACCGTCCCGGAATCGTCCGAAGATCGATCATCAAATGCGATGATGACGCTTGACGTTCGCAACGACTCTGGTATCGATGTGCCTCTTTCAATTCTCCACGAAGGCACGGGGAATCAGTCCGTTCTTCTTTCAGCAACCATGGTTCAAATTCCCGTGCCCGGCAGGGACAACTTCTTCCTCCCGAGCCCGGATTTGTGGACACGTTCATTCGATGAATCGACCACGTTCATGCTCACAGCGCAAGGCACGGCTTCGGCCAACAAATCGATGAACCTACGTTTGGAAGACATCGATGCCGATTTGACCACCGATCCTTCCAATCCGCGCTACGTTCGTTCCGGAACCTACGTGCTCGAAGTCACAGCTCGCTATGAATACCAACCGACGGTGGCCCACACTCAACGCATCACGGTGTTTGTTGAGCAACTTGATCAGGTGCAGGTGGTGGCTGCGGGAACATCCGGTCTTGAAGCCGTGCCGGGCTCTTCAAGCGTGTTCTCAATCTCGGTGCGAAACACCGGGAATGCTCCCGCGCAATACAGCATGGATTGTCTTTCTGATCAGCGTTGGCAGGTGATGTTGGGGACCTCGAACTCTTCCCAGCTTGACTTTGAAGCACTGAACATACTTGAGTATCTTCCGATGTCAGTGCGCGTCTTTGTCCCGCTTGTTTCAGACGGGTCACCCGCTGCCGGCGCCACGGATACCGTCACGTGCTACGTGACTTCAATGACCGACCCGCTGATGAATTTCACTGAGAGCGTGACCATCACGGTCCTGGCGCAGGAATCGTTTGACGTTCACCTCAACGACGACGACGGACCGGTCGGACCAAACTACCTCTCGCCTGACCTTGCGGTCGACAGTGGCCAACAGGTTCACCTGAACATGACCGTTGAAAACACCGGAAACATCGCCATTGACCTCGACCTGTCAGTGCTCCCTGACAACCCCCAATGGGCCATCCAAGTGTCGCACGGTAGCGATCAAGATTCACGGAGAATTTCCCTCACTCTGGGCGCCGGTGAATCAACCAATGTCCGTTTCATTTTCGGCGTTCCACTCACCGCAGAAGAGGGCGATAGCAATGGATTCACAATCCGGACCGAGCGGACACTTTCGAACTTCCGACAAAACATCACCACCTTGGTGGTCAAAGACGAACTTGGCATCTCCCTCACCCCGCCCCTCAACAACCGCATCGACGCGATGATTTCTGACGTGTTCACCTACGGCGAATTTACCGTACGCAACACAGGCAATACCAACCTCGGATTGGCGTGGACACACGGCCTTGCACCAGACGGTTGGTCGGTTGGTTTTGCTAACCCCACGGTGTACCTTGAACCCCGAGAAGAAAAGGTCGTTCGTTTCGGGCTTGTCGCTCCTTCTCAAACGCCAATCTCGGACAACGCCTTCGAAGTGCTCATCATCGTGAATGCCACCAATGCGGGGCGGTTCGTTGAGGCTTCTGAAAGCATAACCGTTGGTGTGGTCGCCTCCGCCTACGGGAACGTCACGGCAGAAAGGGAAGGTGAAGGCATTTTGCAGGGTATTTCAAGAGACGACGGTCAAGCAGAGACGTTCGTTGTTCGCAACGATGGCAACACGCCACTGAACGCAGACCTCACCGCCGTCCTGTTGGATAAAAACAGCCAGCAGCGTACCGACTGGTCGCTCGACGTCAAACCAGCCTCGATCAGCAATTTGGCGGTTGGCGCAAGCATCAACGTTGTGGTAACCTTCACCCCCTCTGATGGCGTTGAACGAGGGAATCGCCTGTTCGTTCTCAATGTGACTTCAAACAACGAGGTTGTTTCGTCCATTGAACGCGATGCCAGCGTGGAACTTGCAACGGGCTCAACCGGTCTGTTCAATGTCCTTCCTCCAGCAGCCAGCGGAGCACTTGTGTTGGTGCTTCTAGCGGGGGTGTTCGTGGTTGCTCGCCGAATGAAATCGTCCGGTGAATTGGTTGATGACGGCACGTCGTTGGTTGCTCCTAATGCCCATACCAACCCAGACATGCTGGGTGAGCGACGGGATCAAGCCCTTGACTTGGGTGCGGCCGTGGATGAATTGACGAGCGGTGAGGTCAGCGACGAAGAAATTGCCAAAGCCATCATGCAATCGATGGACCTCCCAGTTGTGCCCGGTGCAATGCCTGCTGGACTTCCACCGGCCGGCCTGCCCCCCGCAAGAACACTCCCCAAGGGTTTGCCCCCTGCTGGTATGCCGCCATCCGGGGTGTCTCCTGCGGGCATGAAGCCCTTGCCTGCTTTGCCCGTGCCCGCACCGGTACCGATGCCGGCTCCCGTCATGGCTCAAGGACCACCACTTCCACCAGGCGGTCTCCCGGCAGGCTGGACCATGGAACAGTGGCAGCACTACGGCCATGAATGGCTGAAGCGGCAAGGTTGATTCGTCAAGATTGAAAGGGAGGAAGCAGTCCACCCGCCATGAGCAGCATCGTATTGTTTGGCCCCCCGGGTGCAGGAAAGGGTACGCAAGCACAACGCATCACGGAAGACACCGGACTGCCACAAATCTCCACGGGAGACATGCTCCGAGCCGCCGTAAAAGCAAGAACCTCCGTTGGGTTGGAAGCCAAGGGCTACATGGACCGGGGAGAGCTTGTTCCCGACGATGTAATTCTTGCGCTCATCAAAGACCGAATCCAACAACCGGATGCGGTGAATGGCGTGATGTTTGATGGCTTCCCCCGCACCATTCCCCAAGCTGAGGCTCTCGCCACCATGACGACCATCTCCCATGTTCTTGCCATCGAGGTTCCAGACGAGCGGATTGTGGAACGTATTTGCGGCCGCTCAACATGCGGCGTTTGCGGCACGGTGTTTCACGATGTGTTCAACCCCGTGCCCGCTCAGGGCTGTCCGTGCGGTGAATACCAAGAAAAGCGTCGAGCGGACGACAATGCAGATACCGTCATGAACCGTTTAGCAACCTACCACGAACAAACTTCACCGCTCGCCACTTGGTACGATCAGCAAGGCCTCTTTCACCGAGTGAACGGCGATCGCGCCATCGATGAAATCACTGACGACCTGCTGGCTGTCCTCAACTGAGGTGTTGAATTGGGTCGTCGCAGAAAAGGTCGCGCCGCCAAAAAGGCGGAACGACGCGCTGCGGCCCTCGAAGCACAGCACCATCTCAGCGGTCTTCTTTCCTCACCGAAGGACCACTCAGAAGAGGTGCTCTCTTCTGCAGCGGTTCACCTGGTCAAAACATCGCAGAGGCATCGCCTCCCCTTGCCCTCCAACGCCAAAGAATTGGTGTGTCGAGTGTGTTGGGCCCACCAAGCACACTCCAGCACGTTTCGTGTCCGAATCAAGGACGGGCAGCGCATCAAAACATGCCTGAAATGCGGCAGCATTCGTCGTTTTGGCGGCGGCCCCAAGCACCATCGACGACAACAAAGGGGGGCTTGAGATGACCGACGTTCCACCGCACATCATGCGTCAGGCAAAATCCCACGATTTCCGACCCAGCGTTCGCATTGGGAAGTCCGGGTTGAGCGAAACGGTTCTCGAGGAAATTCGACAACAACTCCAATCCCGAAACCTCGTCAAAGTCAAGGTCAACAAAGGATTGTTCGAGCGTGAGCAACGTTCTGAAGTTTGGAAGTACATCGCAGAACATACGGACTCTAGCCTCGTTTTGCAACGCGGAAACATCGGTGTTTTGTGGCGAAGGTAAGGCAAGACGAAGCAAAGGGTCAAAGGGTGCTTTCGTCCGGTTTAGTTTCAGAGGCAGGTCCATGAACTCACATCTTTTCACCAACCGTACACGCCAAATCGCGTTTGGACTGCTCATGTTCATCGGGGCCATGATGATGGCCAATCCCTCCCGGGCCGCAGGTGGAAGCGGTGTTGGTTTGGACATTCACATCAAGGATGGCCTCGAAACACAAGCCGTTTACGTTGGTCTCGCTATCCTCGTTGCCGTCTATGTCCTGATCATCTTTGAAACCGTTCACCGCACCCTCGCTGCGGCCGTTGGTGGCATCGTCGCCATGTTGGCCCTCAACTATTACGACACGGGGGACACGTTCACCTTGGCAGAAATTACAACCATGATCGACTGGGAGACCATTGGCTTGCTCTTGGGCATGATGGTGATGGTTGGAATTCTCTCAAACACGGGTGTTTTTGAGTATTTTGCGGTGCTTTCCTACAAGAAAAGCCAAGGATCAATCTGGACCCTGGTGGTGATTTTGTGTTCTGTTACGGCCGTTCTCTCAGCCTTTTTGGACAACGTGACAACCATGCTTCTTCTCACGCCTGTCACCATTCAACTGGCGAAAGTTCTCGACATCAAACCCATACCCCTCCTCATCTCCGAAGTGTTGTTCTCCAACATTGGTGGTGCAGCAACCATGATCGGCGACCCACCGAACATCATGATTGGCTCCGGCCTTTCTCCCGATAAAATCGCCACGGCAGAGGGTGGAAAATATGCATACATGTCCGAATACGGCGTCTCGTTCAACGACTTCATCATCGAAATGGGGCCAGGTATCCTGATGTGCATCGTCCCCAGTTTCATGCTCCTCAAGTGGTACTATGCGGATGAATTCTCAGGTTCTCGCATTCGCGACGTAGCGGAACTTGAGGCCAAGTATGGAATCAAAGATCCACAGATGTTGAAAGTTGCAGGCGTCATCTTGTTCCTTGTCATCATCAATTTCTTCCTCCACCCCATCACGCACATCGCGGTCTCGTGGATTGCGCTGGTTGGTGCCGTGGTTATGTTGCTTGCAACCGACCGGCACGAACTCGAGGAACCGCTCCACCACGTCGAGTGGACCACGCTGTTGTTCTTTGCCGGGTTGTTTGTTCTCGTCCACTCGCTCCAATACATGGGTGTTATCGCTTTCATTGGTGAATACGTTGAACGAGCCATCGCCTTCTTTGGCAGCGATACGGGCGACGGTCAAACCGTTCGCCTGGCCGCTGCGATTCTCATCGTGTTGTGGGTTTCAGCCATTGCTTCGGCGTTCATTGACAACATCCCTTACACGGCCACCATGATTCCAATTGTCCTGCAGATTGCTGACAACCTTGGTGATTACCTGCTTGGTCCGTTGATTTGGGCCCTGGCCTTTGGTGCTTGTTTGGGTGGAAACGGGACGCTCATCGGCGCATCGGCCAACGTGGTCACGGCCGGTATGTCGGAAGAGGCAGGCTACCCCATATCCTTCAACGAGTTCTTCAAAGCCGGTTTCCCCATCATGATCCTCACCACGTTCATTGTCTCGCTGTACATGCTCCTCGTGTTCATTGTAGGTGGCGAAGACAACGCCACCTACGTGAAACTCATCTTGATTGGCATCACGCTGTTGAGCATCATTGGTCAACTCTCCCGAGGACGCAGCAAAGGGAAATCATTCGCTGAGGCGTTGGTCGACGACGAAATGGACGGCATCGAAGAATTGGTCGTCGACGTGAAGGACAAGATCATCGTCATTCTTCGCGGCGAAGAAGAGTAATCACCAACAACGGAGCGCTGACTTGAAGTTCTTCCGTCCCGAGGGGTGGATGGGGCAGAACCATGTTTGAGTGCCAAATCTGTGGTCTTCTCTCTCTTGGAGGCACAGCGTGCCCCGCTTGTGGCAGCCAACTCAGAAAGGACCTGTCCGCCGAGAACGCTGATGGAGAAGTCCTGCCCACCGAGGTGCCCGGCCTGGACGACGCAGCAGCGGCTTGGTACGATCTTGAAGGCATTGAACCGCCAACCGAGGAGGATGAACCGGTTGTTGCACCCACCTCCAACAACGCCGGGAGCCTCCCCTTCGGCTACCAGGGGGCTTCAACCGTTTACGCTCCGAGTCTACCCTTTGGTATCGGAAGTTTTGCCGACGGTATCCCCTTCGATGCAGGGGATGAAAACCCAGTGGAACAGGTCTCTTCTTCGTCCGCTGAAACAGTTCCAACACGGCGGGCAGACGAATCCAAAATCGCCACGCAGGTTGAGGCGAATGAACCCCCTCTGAAGGACGTTGAGGTGCCGCCTACCCCCCCGGTTGAAGAGGCCGAAGAGGTTGAAGAAACACCTGAGGAGGCATTGGCATTTCCATCCATGCCTGATCTCCCGACGGTCGAAGAAACAGACGCTGATTTTCTCCCTGGCGTGCCTCCCGCCAACATCATTGCACCTCCACCAGCACCTGAAGCCAGTGAAATGAGTGCAGAACCCGTTCGTTTGACTTCCGCTCGCCTCCTCACCCCAGCACCAATTCAAGAAGAACCTCCGGTTCCGGATTACTGGAAGATCGATGCGCAGATACCCGATTATGAGCAAATTTACGGTCAGGAATCAACCGTTGTTGAGATGGAATACAGCTCGTTGGACGACGATGTCCTCGTGTACGATCACACCCAAGACTCACCTGCCGCCGTGTTCCACACCCCGCTTGAATCCACGCCGCAAGCCTCAGCCAAGCGGGCTGTAAAATTGCGATTGCATCCCGCACAAGCCTTGAGCGTTGATGTTGGACATTCTGCCGATCTCCAAGGGATCATGAACCAAGGTTTCCAAGCCATGCAGGGGAACGACTGGTCTTCAGCAGCACGCTGCTTTCAACGAATGGCCGCTGCTCTGCCGTCGAATGCAGAGGTCTACAACAACTACGGAATTGCGCTTCTTCAACGCGCAACAGCGATGCGGGACGGCGGAGATCCTCAACAAGAATCAGTGGCAGAGACTCAATTTGAATCGTCCATCCTTGCGCTTCGTGAGGCGGCCAAAAATGCTCCAACCAACGGGGACGTTTTGATCAACCTGGCCATCGCGCTGATCGAAAGCGGCCGGGATGAGAAAGCGCTCGGCATCATGAACGTTCACAACGCTCGCACGCCTGGTTCGCAAAAGGGCCTGAACACCGCTGGAGTTGCCATGTTTAACCTCGGTCAATTGACGCAGGCGGTTGAGACCTTTGGCAAGGTCGGCGGGGATGCTCTCGTGTCAGATAATTTGGCTCAACTTTCCCCAAATGTTGCCTGAGCGTTTAGAATGGGCTTCTTTTGATGAAAAAAGATTGACCGTGGCGCTTTCAAGGGTCCCTCGCAGACCGATTTCTTCTTATACGGGGGGAAGGTCGGGTGGTTGCTTAGCACCCTGTCATGCCTGTCATGGTGGGGGAAGGGCTGAGGAGAATCACCCTCGAGGAGGTGGTTTTCTGTTGAGGCCGAATTGGCATGACTAGATACCGAAGGGTTACTCATATGGTGTGGTAACATACACATGTGATGCTACAACCCAACTGGGGGATCGCTCGGCTCGAGTGCCGATGAAGGTCGTGACAAGCTGCGATAAGCTGCGGGTAGGCGCATGTATGCCTAAGATCCGCAGATAGCTGAATAGGACTTCCTGTTTCTTCGGAAACGGTCGCAATAGCGATAGGGAACCCACCGAATTGAAGCATCTTAGTAGGTGGAGGAAATGAAATCAATTGAGATTCCGTTAGTAGTGGCGAATGAACACGGAATAGGACAGACCGAATCCCAAATCGAAAGAGAGGGAGATGTGGTTGGCAGTCTTTTGTCTAAGTCATGGAAGGAGAACTCGCCTGGAACGGCGGATCCATAGAGGGTGAAAGTCCCGTATCCGTACATGATATGACCACGTGACTGTCACAGAGTAGCATGCGTTGGAAATCGCG
>CAXHCG010000011.1:0-20789 GCA_964014905.1 uncultured Candidatus Poseidoniales archaeon
ACCTTCGTCGGCAGCGTCAGATGTGTATAAGAGACAGGTCCTCTATCTGTTCAACTGGTTCATCTTCATTGACTTCATCATCGGATGCGAGCTCGGATTCCTCCTCGCTCGCCTCGATTGCAACACCTTCGTTTTCGGCCGGTGTTTCATCTGCATCCGTTGATGCCAAATCCTCGCCGGAGAGGATTTTGTCAAATTCATCCAAATCGATGACACCGTTGCCATCAGCATCGATTTCTTCAACCAACCTGTCGATTTGCGACGGAGGCAAATCGGCCAGTTTTAGACTGAGCAAGCCAGACTTGAGTTCCTGCGAATCGATTGTACCGTCGTCGTTTGTATCAAACTTGTCAAACAATTTTCGGATGTTAATTCCCGTGTCTGCAATCCACTGCCGTAGGATGTCGACCACGTCATCAGCAACAAACAGTACACCGCATTCAGAACACCTCGTGGAGTCCAGCGGAACCAGCGCTTTGCACGCACCGCACTCGCCGAGCGCTTCCTCAGAGACGCCTGAAAACGAAGTACCACAGTCCGGACATACGTCGGTATCTATTGGGATAATGGCCCGGCAAGCACCGCATTCGGCCATGCCAACTAATTGTTTTTCCTCATCCGCCATGATTCCACCTAGCATTACCATGAAGAGCGGCAATATAATGGTTGATGGCGACAGAGGTGTGGAAGGCGTAATTCCTTAGAGCGTCAACGGCGTGAGGATGACAAGGAGGTCGGGTTATGGTTGGATTGCATGCGCTAGAATCATCCTCGCCCGCCTTAACCTACCAGGCACTTGAGCCGTTAATCGATGAGGCCAGCGGAGGTATAACCTGCTACAGTCGCCTTCCAGCCCGACAACTTCTCAGGTACATTCCTTCGAACACGGCAACCATGTGGTGGATTTCAGACCATGAGAGTCCACAAACGGTGCCCCCCACGCCGATGGATGTCCAAAGTCACCTTGCCCAACACATGAACAAGGACATTGAATTGATCGTCATCGAAGGCTTGGATTGGTTGGTCGCCCGTTCCTGTGAGGAAGACACCCTCGCCATGCTTCAATCGTTGGATGGGTTGGCCCGTTCGTCAAACACCGACATCGTTTTTCCTGTTGACGGGCTTTCCTTCACCTCGACCTTTTGGAATCGATTAACGTCCTTGGCCCCTAAAATGAACCTCGATGCATCCGAGCGAAACGAGCCTGAGGTTGTGGATGTGCAAGCCGCGGTTGACCTGACCGACGGAAGTTCACACATCGAGTCCAACGAAACAGATCCGTCCGATAAGGTCCTCGCTCACCTTGTCAACCTGCCCGAAGTTGGATTTACCCACGCCCTGCTCGCCAAGCGAATGCTTCAATGGAAACGGATGGGTTTCGATCTCTCCGCACTTGAACCCGCTTTGGTGCTGAGCGATGTTTCGCAATCCCATGCGATTTATCAGAAAGTGGAATCCGACATTGTCCTCGCCATTGATTGCATCCGACTTATCGAAGCCAACCACGGAAAATTAAGCGCTACAGAACGTGAGGTGTTCAACTATCGAATGATGGCACTCAACAATGTCAGCGACGTTGCGGACGATTTGGAATCCGTTCTATCAACGAGGTAAACGCCCAAATTCTGCCTCGAGACGAGCCAACCAACCGCCGGTTCTGAGTGCATTAGCGAGATGGATTAGTTCTGCAGAGGTCGAACGGTCGCCATTGAGCGCTGGCGCCACGGACCGAACAAGATCGTGCAATCCCTGAACGTGAACCGATGATGCCAACGGCGTGTGTTCGAGCGCTTCGGAGGCGATCAGCAATTCACATGCAAGCACTTCTGAAAGCCGGCGGACACCCTTCACGAGGTTCCAAGCTGCGGTGGCCCCCATGCTGACATGGTCTTCTTGTCCAGCCGAGGTTGATGTGGAGAAAGCAGAACGAGGCGTGGCTTGACCGTGGAGTTCAGCGAGGGATGAACCTGCAACGTATTGCACGATCATCAATCCGGATTCAAGCCCTGAATTGGTGGCCAAGAATGCCGGCAATCCACTGCGCGCAGGGTCCAGCATCTGATCCATTCGGCGTTCTGAAATCGAGGCCAATTCAAAGAGTGCAAGGCTCATGGCATCGCAGGTTAATGCCACTATCTCGCCGTGGAAATTTCCTTGGGAAACAACTTCGTGAGGACCCGGATTGGCCGGGTCTGGGAAGATAAGGGGGTTGTCCGTGGCGCTGTTGAGTTCACGCCTGATCATGTCATCCAATCGCGTGAACGATTCATGGACGGCTCCATGCACTTGAGGTGCGCACCGGAACGAATACGGATCCTGAACGCGTTCGCATGATTCATGGTTGAGAAGAATGGTTGAGCCAGAAAGTATGGTTCGAAGTCGTTCTGCTACAAGTTTTTGCCCGGGATGCGGTCGGGCGGCGTGGACGTCTTCTCGCGACGGCGTTAGGCTGCACGAGCGCGCATCCATGGACATTGACAGGATGACGTCAGCCAACACCAACAGTTCACTCAGTTCTTGATGTGCGATGGTTGCAAATGCCGACATCTGACTTGTTCCATTGATCAGGGATAAACCGTCTTTTGCCGTCAACTCAACGGCCACCATTCCTTTCTCAAACAGTACTTCAGAGGTTGGTTTCTTTTGGCCATCAATGAGCACCTCCCCTTCGCCGATGAGAGCCAAAGCCAGGTGGGACAATGGAGCAAGATCTCCGCTAGCACCAAGACTTCCAATTCGAGGGACGGCAGGATGAACCTCGTTGTTGAGGAACAGGACCAATTGTCGGATGCAATCTGGATGAATCCCGGAATGGCCTTTGCAGAGGGAGTTCAAACGCACCACCATCATGGCCCTTACCGCTTCAATGCTCATGTCCTCACCCAGTCCAGTCGCATGGGAACGCACGAGGTTGACTTGGAGGTCGGCCAAGTCTTCCGGAGAAATTCGTTCCTTCACCAAAGCGCCAAATCCAGTGTTGATCCCATAGACCGTTTCGCTTGTTTTTACAATTCGTTCGACCACACCTCGCGCAGCGTGAATGGCCGGCCAAGCATTCTCTGAAACATCAACGGAGGCTTGGCCGCGCGCCACCATCAACACTTCCTGAGGTGAAAGAGTTGAACCATCGGTGTACACCACTGGCCCTTGCGTCATTTCCCACCACCTCGGATGAAATCCAGAAGGGAGGGATCCACGTGCTGGGGCAGAGTGACGGTCAATTGCTCGTTGTCATTCATTGCCCGCTGAATGGCCGCTTCAGCACCCGAGTTGCGCGCCCATGCTCGTCGAGCAACACCGTTGTTGACGTCCCAGTGAAGCATGTTCTGTAGCCGTTGTGCGGCTTCTTGACTGCCGTCCAGTAACATACCAAATCCACCGTTGATCACTTCACCCCACCCAACACCACCGCCGTTGTGCAAACTGACCCATGTGGCTCCACGAAAGGCATCTCCGATGGCGTTTTGAACGGCCATATCGGCGGTGAACATCGAGCCGTCGCGAATGTTGGCCGTTTCCCGGTAGGGGCTGTCTGTTCCAGACACGTCATGATGATCTCGACCCAATACAACGGGCCCGCTCAATGTTCCTGCGGCGATGGCATCGTTCATGGCCAGTGCAATCTCACGCCGCCCTGCATCGTCTGCGTACAGGATGCGGGCCTGACTCCCCACGACAAGTTGATTTTTTCCGGCTTGTTCTATCCAGCGCAAATTGTCGTTGATTTGCTGACGAATGTCATCGGGAGCCTCGTCGCGCATTCGGCGTAACACCGATGCTGCAATGGCGTCGGTCGTTTCCAAATCTTCAGGAAGGCCACTTGTGCACACCCAACGGTAGGGCCCAAACCCATAATCAAAACACAATGGGCCCATGATGTCTTCAACATACGACGGGTACTTGAACGAGCCATCATCGTTGACAACATCAGCGCCAACCCGAGAGGCCTCGAGCAAAAACGCGTTGCCATAATCCCAAAAATACATTCCATTTTCTGCCATGGTGTTGACGGCTTTGGCATGTCGGCGGAGCGTTTCTTGGACTTCTTTTCTGAATTGTTCAGGTTCTTCCGACAGCATCCGAGCGCTTTCTTCATAGGTGCGGTCGGCTGGAAAGTATCCGCCTTGATACGGATTGTGGAGACTCGTTTGGTCGCTTCCCAAATCCACCCTGACGTTGCGCAGAACGCAACGCTCCCAAAGTTCCACGATGTTTCCAACCAAGCCGATGGAGATGGCTTGGCCATTCTCCGCAGCGTTGACCATCAAATCGATGGCTTCGTCGATGGATTCAGTGACGGATGAGAGCCAACCTTGCTCATGGCGTTTGTATGCGGCATGAGCGTTTGTTTCAGCAATGATGCAGGATGCACCCGCAATTGTTGCCGCTTTTGCTTGGGCACCCGACATCCCGCCGAGACCACTTGTGATGAACGTGATGCCCGATAGATCATCATCGTCACCGATGCCAAGATGCAAGCGTGCAGCGTTCAGTAGCGTGATGGTTGTCCCGTGGACAATTCCTTGAGGGCCGATGTACATGTATGAACCGGCCGTCATTTGTCCATACTGTGAAACACCTAATGCGTTCATTCGTTCGTAATCTTCTTGAGTTGAGTGATTTGGGATGACCATGCCGTTCGTGACGATGACACGTGGCGCACTGGTGTTTGATGGAAACAGCCCGAGGGGGTGACCGGAATACATCACGAGGGTTTGTTCGTCGTTCATCTCGCAAAGGTACTGCATCGTAAGCCGGTACTGCGCCCAATTTTGAAAGACAGAGCCGTTTCCACCGTAGGTGATGAGCTCATGGGGGAATTGTGCAACGTCCGGGTCCAAATTGTTCTGGATCATCAGCATGATGGATGCTGCTTGGACCGATTGAGTCGGATAGGCTGCAATTGGATAAGCCCGCATAACATAGTCCACTGGGCGGTAGCGACGCATGATGATTCGGCCGTATGTGTTGAGTTCGTCCATGAATTCAGCCGCCAAAGCCTCGTGGTGTTCTTGCGGAATGTACCGCAATGCATTTTGAAGCGCCAACACCTTCTCATCGCTGGTCAATATTTGTCTGCGGTTCGGTGCGTGGTCAACGGATGAATCATGACTCGGATGTTCGGGCAGTTCGGACGGGATGCCTCGCATCAACGAGTCTCGCATTCGCTTGACATCATCGTCCATGTTTCTGCATTCAGAAGGATGTCTTTGAGGGTTGTTCTTCACCGCGGTCTAAACTCGCACGAGCATAACCTCAAAAACAGCGGCAGAGGACCGCTTAAGGAGTCCGATGTCCGAGGATGAACCAGTTGAAGTTGAAATAAAGGACGTGGTCAGTGCATCCGCTACCAAGGAATTCAACATCGTCCTCGGATCAACGCTCGCCATATCGCTTGTTTTTCTTTTTGTCTCTGCTGTTTACGGCCAATCGTTCGTGAACCTCATCGTTGAGCAGGAGGCAGACGATTCCCTCCGCGTGCCCGTTTGGGAGCGCTACAAACTTCCCTATGAGACGGACGGTGAATTTGGCGTTGCATTGGAAGTTGGGCCTTACGAACTACTGCCCACCGAAAATGAGTGGAATTCAACCCATTATTTTGTAGAATATACGCTGCCTTTGGAGGAAGGTGGAGCGGCACCCAACGGGTTGATCAGCCTCGCCGTGTGGCGCCCACACGTCGAGGAAGGCGTGAAGGTTCCCGTCATTGCGGAGAGCGGCCCTTATTTCCAAGAAGCGAGCGTTGAAACCCCTTCAATCGAAGTTCCCGGAAGTTGGCTCGGGCAGATGTTCATTGACCAAATATTGCCCCATGGCTACGCATTCGCTCAAATTTCAGTCTCTGGGACCGGCAGAAGCAACCACTGCATGGATTTGATGGGGAATGCAGAACAATTAGGGAACGATGCTGCCGTTCGTTGGCTCGGAGAACAAGAATGGTCCAATGGAGCCGTTGCGTTGATTGGAAAATCCTACGACGGCAGTACGCCCTGGCAGGCCGCTATGTTCGGTTCCGAGCACGATTACTTGAAAACCATCGTGCCGATTTCAGGCTTAATCGGTGTCAAGGAACTCATGTGGAAAAATGGTTCTTCAGAGGCGCGGGCGCCAATCATGCACAACGGCGTTTACGGTTCGTACGGCATCGATGGGGACGAAGAAGACTACCAGAACCTCTGCCCTGATTACATCCTCGGTCCCGGAACGGGTGTGAGTGCCTACATGTTCGGTTCTGAAGTAGCAGGCACGTATTGGGAAGAACGCTACTTCCTGGACCGCGTTCTTGAACATTACAAAGGCAGCGTGTATTTGATTCAAGGCATGCACGACTGGAACGTTGATCCGCACATGGCAGTACCCACCATCAATCGATTGATCGACGCTGGCATCGAAGCCAGGGGCTTATTCGGTCAGTGGGATCACGATTACCCGGATCGGCCAGTGCAGTTGGATGACCGCTCTGAGCTCGGTGGGCGAGGAGGGGAGGCCTTCCCTGAGATGATACGATTTGATTGGATGCAAGACATGTTGGAATGGTTTGATTACTATCTGAAAGACATCGGTGAACAACCGGGTCAGTGGGTTGAAATCCAATCAAACCAAGGCTCGTGGCGCATCGAAAACCGCTACCCTGCGTCGGATACACAAGAGATGGTGCTTGAACTCGGCACGAACATGACCAACATTGCCGGCACCACCACGGTCCTTCCAGATGCATCGTCCGGCCCTGTTTGGGAATCGGAACCTCTTGCCACTGACCTCTACATCGCAGGACTACCACGCCTCCATGTTGAAGTCTCTACGGCCTCGCTTGGTGGTCAACTCTATGCACTGTTAGAGGACTGCGACAACCAGAGCAATTGCATCCACCTCGGCCACGCCATCATGGACCTGAGGTACCACGCCGGCGGCGATGAGATACAAACATGGACCCCTCTGGTTCAAACCATCAACGCGAAAATGGAATTCTTCGCCACGGATGCTGAGGTGGAGGCCGGGCACGTCCTGCGCTTGACCCTTCGCTCGACGGGAGAGGATTATCTGCCAGCCAGCACATCATCAATCGTCTTTGTTGAGGAAGGTGCCTCATCCACGCTGCAACTTGACACGTTCAATCCTTCCGAGCGTCAGTACTTCACGCCACCAGTGTGCACGCATGAACGCTGCCTTCAGACAGAATGAGCCTCGATGGGCGACGGTTCAGGTCTCCACATGGAGAAGATGAATCCTGACAGCACCATGATGCTAGAAAAGATCAGAATGCCGTTTCTTATGCCGAGTTCTGTGTGCTCCATAAGGTAGCCAGCAACGCTGGTTGATGTCGAAAACGCCACGGATAAAATGAGCATGTCAACCGAAAAGACCCTGCCGCGAACTTCATCTTCAACCCATTGTTGCATCATCACGGTCGATAGAACCCAGTTCGCCCCACTTGCGCTGTGGGCAAATACGACCAGAACCACCGTGATCCAAAGAGGATAGGGGACGCTGAGGCCTACGAGGAAATAGATGAGCCCTGACACCACGATGAGGTAGCCCACAAGGGAAGGCCACGCCTCTTCGTCGGTGAGAAAGGCCCGCGCAAGAATCGGACCCAAGCCGGTACCAACTCCCCGAGCGAAGAAGAACAATCCAAAACCAAACGCGGCTCCAAATCCATCAACGTTGGCTCCCATGAGCACGAGGTACACACCAGCGAGACCGCCCCCGGCAACGTTCCACGAGGCTTTAGCAAACACAATGCGAAACAACGCCGGTTGACTTCGTATTCTTTTCCAACCAAATTTGATGTTGCGAACGGCCGTGGAAAGCCACGGACCTTTCATGCTCTCGTCAATGGTTTGAGGTATGGTCAGGTTTAGGAGGAAGAGTGTGCCGAAAAGAAAGGTCACTGAGTCCACAATAAATGCAGCATCGGTGCCCCAAATGGATACAACAATTCCCCCGAGCATAGCGCCGAGGCACAACGCCGTCGACCACGAGGCTGCGTCAAGGGCATTGGCGGTTGCCAAATCCTCTTCTGACACCACGTTTGGCAGGGCTGCACGCTCTGCTGTCATGTAAACACCGTGCAGGACCATCATTAATCCAGACAGCCCAATCATCCATGTGATGTCGCTGGAATCGTTGACAAAAAGAAAACACAACGCAAGGCCCGCTTGAAGGAGGTTTGACACGATCATCAACATCTTTCGATTGAATCGGTCGGCCATCAGACCGATGAACGGCTGGAGAACAGCAAACCCCGCCATACGTACAGTAAACAACAAACCGAGAAGGAATTCACTTCCAGTGTATTCCAAAATAAGGAAGAAGAGTGCGATGGTGTTGAACCATTCACCCAACATCGATATGACGGCCGCAATCCATAATTTTCGAAAATCTCGATTCTCACGAATCAGTTGAAGATAGGTCCGCGAGACCATCACTCTTCCTCCAGGTCGTCAGTGCCCGTGGAGGAGAGTGTGGCAATGATCCATTTTGATGTGGGTGTGTTTGATACATCGGCCGTTGAATGGAGTGGAACAAGGCTGTTTGCTTCTGGGAAGTAGGCGGCCAAGTTTTGCTTTGGAATGTCGTATGGGATAGCCAACCAATCATCGGCCTGTCGGGTTTCCCCGTTGAAATGACTCACAATCGACACATTCTGGCGAGTTTTCCAACCTCTTTCAACCATATCATCGGCGTTCATGAACAGCACCCTGCGGTGACCATGCACGCCACGGTATCGGTCGTGCAAGCCGTAAATGGTCGTGTTGTATTGGTCATGGCTCCGCATGGTCATCAATACAAATTGATCGGGTTCAATGGATACATCAGGCAAACCATGGGTTGTAAAATGGGCTTTCCCTGTCGGCGTCGCAAAGGTTTGTGAATCTCGAGGGGGGTTAGGAAGCGCGAAACCACTCGGTGTGCGAACCCTCGCATTGTAATCGGTAAACCCGTCAAGACAGGTCTCCATCAAGGAACGGATGTTGTCGTAATTCTCAACCAGCTTCATCCATTGAAGCGGCTGATTGCCAAGGGTGGCTTCAGCCAATCGCGCAACAATCCATGGTTCACTTTTGAGGTCGTTCGAAGCAGGTGGTAATCCACCCCTTGACCGATGCACTTGCCCCATTGAATTTTCAACGGAAACGAATTGTTGACCGGAGGACTGCACGTCGAGTTCGGTACGCCCCAAGCATGGTAAAATCAGTGCTTCTTGCCCCGTGACAAGGTGGGAACGGTTCAGTTTTGTTGAAACTTGAACGGTCAATCCTACGTTTCGGAGCGCTTTTGCTGTTTGATCGGTGTCCGGTGCAGCGGATAGGAAATTTCCACCCATGCAGAAAAACACATCCACTAAGCCATCAAGCATGGCTTGTATGGCGTTCACGACATCGTATCCATGGTCTTGAGGCAATGGAAAACCAAGTCCTTTTTCCATCCGTTCCATGAAGGCTTTCGGGGGTGCTTCCCAGATGCCAACCGTACGGTCGCCTTGGACGTTTGAATGACCGCGTACGGGACAAAATCCAGCTCCAGGCCGACCAACATGGCCGTTCAACAAAAGCAAGTTGACGACCTCTTGAATGACGGCGACGCCGTTTCTGTGTTGGGTTAGCCCCATCGCCCAGCAAGCGATGGTTGCTGTTGATTGAGCTAAAAGTTCGCCTGCTTCTTCTATCAGTTCGCGGCGAAGGCCTGAGTCGTGCTCAATGGTGTCCCATTCAACGGTTTCTAATTGACTCGCCATCGATTTGAATCCATCTGTTTTTCCGTCGATGAACGATTTATCAACAGCGTTGCGCTGTAACTGATGCTTGATCAAACCCTTCACCAAGGCAGCATCTCCACCGATTCTCACCGGGAGGTGCAAATCGGCCAACGTGGTGGTTTTCATGTTCCCTTTCATGTAGTCTTGTGGGTGCTTGAACCGACTCAAACCGGCTTCTGGGAGTGGATTGACGTGGAGAATTCGTGCTCCGCGTTCTTTCGCATCGCGCAGTGCAGTAAGCATCCGAGGATGATTCGTACCCGGGTTTTGGCCAATCACCATGATTACATCGGCATGGTTGAAATCGTCCAACGAGACCGTTCCTTTTCCAATTCCAATTGTTTGGCCGAGTCCCTTGCCGCTTGATTCATGGCACATGTTGGAACAATCTGGCAAATTGTTGGTGCCATAGGCGCGCACAAAGGCCTGGTAGAGGAAAGCAGCCTCGTTGCTCGTGCGCCCAGACGTGTAGAACACCGAACGGTCGGGATCATCGGTTGCCTTGAGGTGGGATGCAATTTTTTTGAAGGCGTCATCCCACGTAATGCGTTCATAATGGCTCGAACCCTTGCGGAGGTACACGGGGGACGCAATACGGCCTGAACTGTTCAGTTGGTAGTCACTCATCTTGGACAGTTCCTGAATGGAGTGTTTCGCAAAAAATTCCGGAGTGACGTGGGCTTTCATCGCTTCGTCCGCAACAGCCTTCGCCCCGTTTTCACAAAATTCGAACGAAGTTCTGTGTTCTGGGTCTGGCCAGGCACAACCCGGGCAGTCGAAGCCTTCTTGCTGGTTAACCATGCGAAGAGCCCGGGCAGTTTTGACCAATCCCATCTTCTTGATTCCATGAAGCGCTGATGATGTGACTGCCGGAATGCCCGCAGCCTTCGATTTGGGTTTTTTGAGTTTTAGCGGAGTACGGTCATCAGGCGTTCGGGCATCTGCTGTCTTCCGCATCGCCCATCCCCAAGGCTGTGGAACGGAACACCCTTCTCAATGCTTGCGTTCAAACCGACCCTCAACAGGGCCAATTACGACAGCCTTGCCGTCGCGCACAAAGGAAATGAGGGTGATGTTTGCAGCACGCGCTGTCTCCGCCGCAAGGGTTGACGCAGCACCGTAAGAAGCGATGACTGGCGTGCCCATGGAGGCGGCCTTGGCCACGATGTCCCAACCGCAACGACCCGATAAAAGCAAGGCCATGGGCTTTGGATGCGAACCTTTGCTCCATGAACCATACACTTTGTCCACGGCGTTATGACGTCCAATGTCCTCCATAACAAGCATGTGGCTCGTTCCACCAATCAGCAAGCCAGCAGCATGCATCCCACCGGTTGCCTCAAATCCTTTCTGGTGGGGACGCATTTCATGAAGGCTAGCAACGATCTCATCGAAAACGAGGGGTCGTTCTGGGGATTGAACGAAGGGTGTTTTTGCTATCAACGATGAGAGGTTGCTCTGATCACACGCTCCGCAAGACGATGTCACAATCGCCGATCTCGATTGAAAATCCGTGGAACGGTTGGTTTGCAGTGTTGCAGAGAAACCCTCGCTGTCGCTCGATTGACGCACGCTGTCAGTGTCCAAGGGTCGAAATCCGTATTCCGTGGCCATGTGTCCAATGATTAACTCTTCCAGGTGTTCGGGAGAAGCGAGTAGCGTCGATACGTGTTGTTCGTTGACGAACAGATTGACAAGGGTCTCCGCTGCGATGGATTCACTGGCCAATGACCAAGCATGATTGTCGTACCGTTGAACGCTCGCATCGATGACGTTCTTCATGTAATCACCTCGCGGTCAAGCTCAAAAAATTCGAATTGTAAATCCACCAGTTCTGCGCTTGTTGTCGCCTGAGCGTATGCATCCAAGGGTTCCTGATTTAATTCAAAGAAGCGGCGACCCCACCGAAAGGCCCCCAACACTTCCTCCGCTTGTTCTTTCCTCCCGATGAGGTAGAGGATGGTGGCCAGTGCCTCAGCCGTGGTCAGTTTCCCAGGTTTCCCCCAATTGACAGGGTTTGCCGCCAAGAGGAGGGGCAGCATACGCGGTTCCAACCGTGTCTGTTTCATGACGGCAGCCACGGATTGCTCAATGTGGGCCCAACTGCAATCAAGCCCTACCAGTGCTCCGTGCCGCTCCAGCAGCACATGATGGTCTTCGGGGCCGAAAACTTTCCCGCACAATGGTTCGAGAATTATGCCTCGCTTCGGGAGGGTCCGAAAGGACTTGTGGAGGCGTATGTCTCCACGCTTTGCCGCCAGAACGGCTGTGTTCTTTTTCGGGTCGTCCTGAGCCAGCCAGATTGCATGGACCTTAACGGGTTTCAATTCATCACGTCACAAGTCGTTAAGGTAATCGCCAAACGTCATGCCACGCGATGGGCCAGCGTTAACGTGACGCGTTTCGTTGGCTGAGCGTTCCACCATCAAGGAAATACCGAGCGTTCGCTCCAGTTTCGTGATAACAGCGTCTGTTGGGCGTTTTCCTGATTCTGCAGCCTTGACAATGTTGACCGTTTCGGCCATTCGCTGAGCCAATTGGTGTTGATTCCACTGGCGTGATTCACGGGCCTGCGATATTCTACGAGCGAAATCATCAGCGAGTTCTTTGGTGGACCTTGCCATGATGTTGCTGTTTCTCTTTCTTGGAGCGGGTTTTCGAGGCATCGAACGTGCACGCTGAAGGCCCGGTGCTTCGCTCTTTGGAGCAAGGTTCATTTTGGCAATGCAGCGGTCACAAGCTGCAACCTCTGTCTTTCCGGTACGGACGCGTTTGACGGTTACCTTGACAGCACCACAGAGTTCGCATTCGCCCATGCAATTCCATCCCTCGTTACGCTCTTTGAACCCTTTGGAACGAAAGGTGTGAGGTGAATCAAGGACATTTCTTAAGAAGCCTCGGCAACTGGAATAACCGGTTAACATGGGTACAGATGTTGAAAGAACCGATGGCAATCTGCCCAACACGGCCGAAGAGGACCTCCGGGCACTTGAGGAATCGTACGCTGAATTGCGCGACGAAACCCAACAACTCATCAATGAACGTACAACGCTCGAGGCTGAGATGAGAACACTGCGAAAACGAATAGAACGCCTTGATGAAAACGTCAATCTGCTAAAGATGCCCCCGCTCATTATTGGGCACATTCAAGACGTTTTGGACCATGAGCGTGCCATTGTCCGGTCGTCCAACGGCACGGTGTTCCAAGTTTCCCTTAATCAACGACTTAACCCAGAGATGTTGAAGCCCGGTACCCGTGTAGCGCTCAACCAAGACAGCCTCTCGGTTGTTGAATTGCTCACGGAAGCATGGGACCCGATGGTCAGCGGAGCCGAGATGGTTGAAAAGCCTGACATCAGCTACGAAGACGTCGCCGGACTCGACGAACAAGTTGAATCGGTACGCGAAGCGATTGAACTTCCACTGATCAAGCCAGAATTGTTTGAGAAGGTGGGCATTGTCCCGCCAAAAGGCGTTTTGCTTGTCGGTCCACCTGGATGCGGTAAAACGCTGCTGGCCAAGGCCGTAGCGAACCACACCAATGCGACCTTCATTCGCATGGTCGGCAGTGAATTGGCTCAAAAGTACATCGGAGAAGGTGGACGCATGGTCCGCGAATTGTTTTCACTGGCCAAGAAAAAATCCCCAAGTGTAATTTTCCTCGATGAGATTGATGCGATCGGCGCAAAACGACTCGACGGTTCCACCAGTGGAGACCGGGAAGTTCAGCGGACGTTGATGCAACTTCTTGCCGAGCTGGACGGCTTTGACGCACTCAAAGATGTCAAAATCATCGCCGCCACAAACCGACCCGACATTCTCGACGATGCTTTGCTGCGTCCCGGGAGGTTTGATCGAGTCATTGAGATACCAATTCCAGATGAACCATCGCGGAAAGCCATACTCGCCGTACATCTTGCATCCATGAACACCAAGAAAATATCAATCGGAAGGTTGGTTGAACGTACCAAAGGCTTCTCAGGTGCAGAATTGAAAGCGACGTGTGTTGAAGGTGGCATGATCGCCATCCGCGACGGTCGCTCATCTGTCACACAAACCGACATGATGGACGCCGTTATGCGCTTGGACAAAAAACGTTCACAGGCCAGTATGTCAACGTCGCCAGAAGCGCTGTACTCCTGAAACCAGCCGAAGAACATTCAAAGACCCGATGCAAAGGCATCATGCATGGATTCACCATTGGTTGAATGCGTTCCTAATATTTCAGAGGGACGGGACCACGCCAAAATTGACCTCATCGTCGAGGCTGTCCGAGACACGCCCGGCTGCACGGTCCTTGGGGTTGAACCAGACCACGACTACCACAGGACCGTCATCACCTTTGCTGGTGCGCCTCAGGCGGTTGCGAAAGGAGCCTTGGCGCTGATTGAAAAATCAATCGAGGTGCTCGACATGCGAACGCATACTGGAGAGCATCCACGCATGGGTGTCGTGGATGTATGTCCTTTTGTCCCGCTGCACAACACCACAATGGAAGAGTGCGCGGAACTGGCAACAAGCGTTGTCGAAACACTCTCGCAACGTGGCGATGTACCGCTTTTCCTCTACGGTTTTGCCGCCACAAACGAGCAGAGAACCATGCTCTCGCATTTGCGCAGAGGCGAATATGAAGGTCTTGAAGCAAGGCTCAATGGTGGGGAAACCACGCACTCAGAGGCGACCCGATTTCCTGATGCAGGTGCGATGGTCTGGTCTGAATCAACCGCGCGTTCAGGGGCCATTACCGTTGGTGCACGATCAATCTTGGTTGCTTACAACGTTAACGTTGAAGAAAAAGGGGCGTTGGTCTCCAAAAAGATTGGTTCCATTGTTCGCAGCAGTGGCCGTCTACTCAAATCAACGAACGGTGGAAAGATACGGAGTAAAGGCATGCTGCAAAAAGTGCAGGGAATGGGTGTTCCTGTTGATGAGCTTGGCATCTCGCAAGTCTCGATGAACCTCCTTGACGTGGACATCTGCCCGCTTCACCTCGCTTTCAAAACGTGTGAAAGTTTAGCGGCGGATCACAACATCGCATTGTGTGGCAGTGAAATTGTTGGTCTTGTTCCCTTGAATGCCATGCTCGAGGCTGGACGATATTTTCTTCCCGAAGCGGTCAACGATGAAGAAAAGGTGGAGGCAGCCATTGAAGGGCTCGGGTTAAACACGCATCATGAGTTCGACCCAGAATTGCACATCATTGAATGGGCCTTAGCAAAGGAGGTCGTAGCATGAATTGGGCAGACATGACCATCCGCGAGTTTCAAGCAGCACTCGCGTCATCCTCTCCAACGCCTGGTGGGGGGACGGCTTCTGCGGTCGCCTTGGGACAAGCAGCATCCCTCGCCATCATGGTTTGTGATTTGACCTTGGGCAAGGAAAAGTGGCGAGAAGGGTGGGCCATTTCAGAGAAAATTCAAGCGATGGCGGTTCCCATGATGAGTCGTTCAAATGAGCTGGCTACAGAAGACAGCGATGCGTTCGACCGTGTGATGGAGGGATTTGGATTACCCAAAGCAACGGATGAAGAAAAATCACATCGCAGGTTGGTGATACGAAACGCAACGCTTGATGCTGCAATCGTGCCCTTCGAAACGGCCTCGTTGGCCATGAACTTACTTGCCGCACTCCCTGAACTCGCACACAAGGGCAATGCAAACGCCGTCACCGACGTCGGTGTTGCTGGGCTGTTGGCGAGTGCTGCTGCGAAAGGTGCGGTATTCAACGTTGAAATCAACCTTGATAGCCTCCCCGAAACCATGGGTGAATTGATTCGTCAAGAACTGCCTGTGCTCAAAGAGAACGCTCGAATCGCATCGAGATTGGTAATGGATGCCGTTCGAGAACGGATGGGTCAGTGATTAGCGGACTTGGCTGCCCGGCGGTATTTCGCCGTCAACGGTTATCAATCGCACACGTCCGTCGCCATCGTCTGCAGCGAGCATCATGCCCTCTGACACAACGCCACGGATCTTACGCGGCTCGAGGTTTTCCACGAAGACAACCAGTTTTCCCTCCATCTCCTCTGGGGAGTAATACGCTTTGATTCCAGCGCAAATGGTCCGTCCGGCATCCGTCCCATCGTCCAAGGACACGACGTAGAGTTTGTCTGCATTCGGATGCTCTTCAACGGAGGCTATCCGCCCGACGCGAAGATGAACTTTCATGAATGTATCAAATTCAACATAGACAATGCCATCAATCTCTTTTTCCATTTTCTTTCCACCTTTCTTTTTCTTTTTGCCGCCCTTTACGCCGTGCACGCCCTGTTGTCCTTGATCGTCTTCCACAAGGTTTTGCTCAACAGCAAGAATGTCTTCTAAATCCAGGCGCTCGAACAAAGGCTGAGGCGTTTCTTCGAGCCAAGTGAGTGGTGATTCCCAATCGATGGCGTCGCCCCATGCTGCGAAAGACACTTCGGAGGTCTGCCCCAAATTTTCCCACAGTTGTTGCGCACTGTTGGGCATAAAGGGTTGGGTGGCTATCGCGAGCAGACGTGAGAGCCGCCAACAAAAAGCCAAGGTAGCGAGGCTTTCTTCATGGCCTTCTTGTGGGCCATTGAGGTGTTTCCAAGGTGCGGCCGCTTGGAGAATCTGATTGCCATACTGTGAAATCGTCATGATCTGTTTCAATGCCTCTTTGTACCGGTGAGCCTGCAGTGAGTGAGTGATGCTTGCGAAGGCTTCCTCGACGTGTTCTTTGTGAATGCGGACACAGGTATGTGCATCATGGGTCTCAAACGGGGATTGGCCTGGTTCGTGCGGGAGGCGTGCGCCCAAGGTGAGCACTCGGTGGACAAAATTGCCATAATTGGCATTCAGTTCGGTGTTTATCTTCGCTACAAAATCAGGCCAATTAAAGTCGGAGTCGCTGAATTCAGGCATGACGATGGTAAGGTAATATCGGAGGGTGTCCGGATGATAGCGTTCAAGAAAAGAAGGGAGCCAAACCGCATGCTTTCGAGATTTTGAAAATTGACCACCCGCCAGCATAAGGTATTGCATGGCGGGTACGTTGCTCTCAAGGGCCAACTCTCCAGGGCCGGGGAGTGAAACAGGAACCGATGAATCAAGTCCCTTGTGAGCGTGATTTAGACCCAGAATAAGAGCTGGCCAAATAATCGTATGGAACGGAATGTTGTCTTTACCGAGGAAGTACAGATGCCTCGGTTCTGTACCGTCTTCACCAACCGTCCACCACCGTTTCCATGTATTGGCCCCATCAGGAAGAGATTCAGCCTGCTGTTGAGCCCAAATACGAGCACATGTCGAGTACCCTTGAACGGCTTCAAACCACACATAAACGCATTTTCCCCCCCAGGCGTCTCCGTCCAAGGGGACAGGGATTCCCCAAGACAGGTCTCGCGTCACAGCGCGTGGGTGAAGGCCCATGTCCAGCCACTGTTTTGTCATCTCGCGGACGTTCACCTTCCACACACTCTCTCGCTCAGCAGCATGCTGTTCCAGCGCTTGTTGGAACAGGTCCAACCGATAGAACAGGTGTTCAGTTTCACGAATGACCACGTTGGCCTTTGGATTCATCTTGGAAACAGGGTTCTTCAATTCCACCGCTTCGTAGGTGGCCCCGCACGCATCACACTGATCGCCGCGTGCATCCGTGGCTTCGCACGTTGGGCACGTTCCTTCCACGTATCGGTCAGGCAGGAAACGCCCAGTACCGTCTTCGTTGAGTTCGTAGTATTGTTCGGTTGTTTTGCGTTCAAAAAAACCCGCCTTGTCAAGGGATTGAAAATTTTCTTGAACCATCCGAGTATGCTCTGGGTCTGTGGTTCGGTTAAACAGCGCTCCACCGTATTCTGGTCCACGGGGGTCGATGGCGTTGGACCAGCTGCAACCAAGGTCCAGCAGTGCTTTCAGGTTCATCCCATGGTACTCATCCACAACTTGTTGCGGTGTTATCCCCTGGGTTTCAGCGGTGACGGTGATGGGTGTTCCGTGTTCATCAGAACCAGAAACCATCAACACGCGATTGCCCATGGCACGTTCAAATCGATACTGTATGTCGGGGGGCAGATAGCAACCTGCGACATGGCCGAGGTGAAGAGGCCCGTTCGCATAAGGCCATGCGACACAAATGAGAACGTGTTCTCCAGCCATCATGCCCCTCCAAGTCCAGCGAACGGACGAGGCTTCTTGAGGTTCACCCATCTTGAGAACACCGAACAAGTGTATCTTGATGGTTAGCGTCATTTTGAAGAACCCTGCTCTCGTCGGACGAACTACGCCCGAAAGGGTAGGGGTCTGCGAGACAACATGGCAATTGACATAATTGCGACAGCAGGAGTTGCTGTCACCGCCGCTGGCGAAGGCGACATGGGTCTCCTAATCTTCTACATCACGCTGGCTCTGGGCGTGTCTTTTTTGTGTTCGATCCTTGAGGCCGTTGTGCTCTCAACACCACAGACATACGTAAACATCCTCCAAAACGAGGAAAAGAGGACGGCGGGGATGTGGGCTCATCTCAAGGACGATGACTCTGTGCGCCCTTTGACGGCCATTTTGACATTGAACACCATCGCGCACACCATGGGTGCTGCTGGTGTAGGATCGCAGGTTCAACAAATCTGGGGAGTTGAAGTGCTCACAGCGGCATCAGCTCTATTGACGTTGGCCGTTCTCTTTCTTTCAGAAATCATTCCCAAAACCCTTGGTGCAGCCTATTGGAAGCGGTTATCAACACCATCAGCCTATCTTCTCACCGGAATGACAAAATCAATGTTTTTCCTCATCGGACCCATTCAATTTCTCAAAGCGATCCTGCCCACCTCAAAGAACGCCATGGTCACAAGGGATGACGTGGCTGCCATGGCAGACTTAGGGGAGATTGAAGGGGCACTGGAGGAGGCTGAAGAAACCATCATTCACAACCTCTTGGGACTGAGAGACGTGATGATCACGGATGAAATGACGCCCCGGACCGTTGTGTCTGCGTTTGACATGAACCAGACGATTAAACAAGTGCTTGATGAAAACACCATTCTTCGCTTCTCACGAATACCGGTTTACGATGAAAACATCGACCACATACGCGGACTCGTCATTCGGTCTGAAATTCTGATGGCGGCCAGTCGAGACGAGTGGGATGTGCAACTCAAGGACATTATGAAACCGATTCTCAAACTTGAGCAGGAAGGGACCATTGAACAGGCCCTTGATGTCTTCCTCACCAACCGGCAGCAATTTGCTTTGGTCAAGGATGAGTTTGGTGGGACCTCGGGGATTCTCACAATGGAAGACGTTATGGAAACGCTTCTCGGCAAGGAAATTGTTGACGAACTCGACGAGGTCGAAGACATGCGAAAGTTAGCAAGAGACCAAGCCGCTCAAACTCAAGAAGAGTAAGGGAATTGCTCATCCAACCATTCGTCCACAACAATTTTTCTTGATGCTGATTCGTGAGACCCTGAATGCCTGAGATCGTTCAAGAGATGAACGACCAGGAGCCCTTTGTAGGGAGGTGCCTCCATGCACTGTATCAATCGCTCGTGATGGACTGGACCGAGGCGCTCGTCCGGATTTGCCTGGACCAAGAGCGTTGGTTCATTCGTTATCCCCCATGACGGAACATCTGCGTCACTGAGATCTCTGATCGGTCTCCTTGGGCCGTTAATGGCATTGAAATGCCGAATGGTTTTGGCCAAAATCATCGGTCGAAGTACACGAGGTATGCGAAGTAGATTGCAGGTTTCATCATGAATTTCAGTGTAGCCGGTCATCGGAGATTCGAATATCCATCCTTTGACTTGTGTGCCAATCGCCAATTCATCTCTTCGATGGCTGATGCGCAAACCAACGAACGAGCCCATGCTGTGGCCAAAGTAACACACGCCATTCTGGAACCACGGAGGATGCATTTCTTTCAACTGATTCATGCTGGAAATCAGATGCGTCGTGGTCTCCTCCGCACTCCACTTGACGAGACCATCCGAACCACCGTGGCTCGGCAAGTCAACCATGACAACGGTCCATCCTCGTTCCACAAACGATGACGAGCGATGCATCATGCGCATGGCGCCCGCAGTCCACCCGTGCACGACCCATGCCAGGGGAGCGGCTTCATGTCCGCGGTGGACGTAGTGAACAATGTTGAGGCCATTGGATTCAAGTTCAATACGCTCCCAGTTGGGGTCGTCAACCGCTGGCTTTCTGCGTGTCGGCGATCGAAATGACCACTGTGTCATTACCTCAAGGTAGAGGAGAAAGAACGTCAATACCACCGACATCAGGGACATGAACGGTGAGAATCTATAGGAGAGAAGTGCGGTTGTTAGGCCACCGATAGCGACCACAGCAGGGAGGGCATTGTTTCGCCGACGCGCCCACTGTAACATAGGCTGCACCCCAAGTGAATGTTCATTCAATCTTCTTGAGTTGGTTCCTCTTCAGCAGGAGCTGAGGCTTCTTCTTCGGCCTTTTTGATTTCCTTCTTCGCCTTACGATCTTCCTGACGCTTGAGGAGTTGATCGCCAAAGTTGCCCATGTTTTCAAGTCGGGCCCAAATTCCCGAGGCTTTCTCTTCCTCGGTCGGCACGTACTTCACGAGGTAGGCACGGAAGGCTAAGTCGTACAGGCCTTGCCCCATGGCACTTCCATTTCGAAGGTAGCGGTCAACGAACCATAGAATCATGAAAATGGTACCGAATGAAAACTGAACGATGGCCATTGTGTCGCTATCACCCAAGTTCTGGAATTGGGTCGCAACAAGAATCAAACCAATGAGCGAAAGCAATCCACTGGTGTTGACCAAAATCCCGTGAAGGAACAATGGGTTGCTTCCGTCTCCTCGTACGTACTTCGTTCGAGAGACAAACTGGCCCAAGTTGCGGCTGAATTTCATCGGGATGAAAATCGCGTTGACGATGATGACGCCACCGCTGCTGGCAAAGAGAATGGTCGTGATGATGCCAGTGTCGGACGAGGCGATGAACAGGGCCGCAAAGAGCAAACCGAAATTGATGAAAAAATTGACGAGTGAGGAAATGCGCCTGTTCATTTTTGTAGCTAACTCG